>JAYELV010000066.1:0-5357 GCA_034717755.1 Pseudomonadota bacterium
GCTGTTGATGTTCCTGCTTGGTGTGTTGCTGGCCAGGCTCAGCAGGGAGTTCTGGCTGTGGTCGGGGTTGCGAGCCCTGGCAATCGCCGCAGGTACGGCGCTGATCATTGTTGTCATCAGCGTGTAGGTGATCTGCTGATATCAATCACGTCGACTTTACTCTACGGATGTATCCCCCAATACAAAGACCTCGACGCGTAAATCAAATTGAATAAGGATCATCAGTAAACACGACCTGACATGGCTCAGTTCTTCGCTGGTTTCTGTGGGACTTTCCCCTTGGCGCCAGAGTAATGAGCTTTACGAAAGCTGTCGATGGCCGCAGCGTTCTCTTCATCGTCATCCGTGACCTTCGCCAGTACAGCTTGGGCAAGTGCAATACTCGCTTCCAGGTTTTCAGAAACGGCAAGTCGTGCGCCTTGCGCCTGAAGTCTCTGACAATGATCCAGGTCATGTCCGCGCGCCAATATATCCAGCTTTGGGAACGTACGGTGCAGAGAAGAGACCACCTGTTCTGTAACTCGGAAATCGTCAACCGTGACAATAACCAAACCCGCGTCACCCACGCCGAGGCTTTTCAGGACGTCTGGTTGCCGGGCATCCCCGTAAAACACGGGGCGACCCGCACTACGCCCCCGCTTTACGACGCTGGCCTCGTTATCGACAGCGACGTAGGGGATTTCCCGCATTTGAAGTATTTCCCCAATCCTGCGCCCCACCCGCCCGAAACCTACAATCATGATCGATGCGGACGTTGCCTCCTCCTCTGCGAACTCCTCTCCCACAGACTCAGCCCTTCTTGAAGCGGCCAGCCTATACGCTAAACCGGCAATGGGCGGGGTCGCCAGCATGCTAAGCACCACCACAACCAGAAGTTGTTGAAATAACTCCTCGTTCAGCAAATCGGTACTGAAGGCGACTGCGAAAAGCACCAGCGCAAATTCTCCGCTTTGCGCAAGCAACAGCGCTATCGCCAACCCGGTTCCGCCTTTATGTCCATACAGATTGGCCAGTGGCCACAGCAGAGCAACCTTGGCCGTCATCAGTATCAGGACCAGAGAGACGGAAAGCAGCGGTTTTTCGAAGAACTGCTCCAACTCGAGGGACATACCCATCGACATAAAGAACAGCCCGAGGAGCAGGCCACGAAATGGCTGGATCTCGGCCATGACCTGGTGACGAAATTCCGAGTCTGCAACCAATAGTCCCGCCACAAACGCGCCCATGGCCATCGACAGACCGATTTGCGCCATGAGGACGGCAGCGCCGAGGACCAGCAGCACCGCAGAGGCCGTAAAGATCTCTGGAGACCCGTAGCGAGCCACGCGCTGGAGTATGGGCTGCAGCAGATAGCGGCCTCCAAGGATTATCAGCGCAAGAATGATCACTGCTTCTAACAATGCAAGGCCGATATCCTCCTCGATTGTTAAATCCGTTACTGCCAACAGGGACGCAAGGGCGAGGAGTGGCACCACAGCCAGATCCTGAAACAACAACACTGCTACAGATGTTCGTCCGTAATTTGAGGTGAGCATCTTCTGTTCGGTTAGCAACTGCAGCACAAAGGCTGTTGATGAGAGCGCCAAAGCCGGCCCAATCAAAATGGCTGATCGCGGCTCGAGGCCGAACACGAAATAGGCGGCGGCGGAGATCAACGCTCCTGTAACAACCACCTGGAGGGCGCCCAAGCCGAAGACCATACGTCGCATCAACCACAGGCGTGAGGGTTTGAGCTCAATACCGATGACAAACAGGAGCAGCACCACACCGAGTTCAGCCAAATGACTGATCTCGGCCCTATTGTCGACCAGGCCCAGTACTGACGGCCCCACAACGATCCCTGCTGTGAGAAAACCCGGTACAACGCCAAGCCCTGCGAAACGGAATATCGGCACAGCTATGACTGCGGCCGTCAGGAGAATAATAATATCCGTAAGGTAGGCGAGGTTCATCGTGAGATATTTAGTAGCTTCTGAAACCCATCAGATATCACCTGTACCTGCTTCTCTCTACATGCCGAATGACCGCCTTCTCCAGTTCGACAAGAAACAGAACCGAGGATGCAACCAGGACGATGCGCACCCACATCATGACATCGATGCCCGTCGTGCCGAACAAGGTCTGCATTGGGCCAAGGTAGGTAAAACAGCCCTGGAAGAGAATGAGTACGCCGACGGCAATCAGCACATAACGGTTTCCCAGCAAACCATCGAGGTTGAGCACACTCGCCTTGATATATCTGGAATTAAACAGATAGAAGATCTCAAACATGACCAGCGTATTGACTGCAACGGTGCGCGCCAGCTCGATGCTGGCGCCATGTTCGCGTTCCCAAAGAAATAGACCGAATGTACCTGTTACCATGATAAGTGACACAAAAGTGATGCGCCAGATAAACATGCCCGTGAGCAGAGGTTCACGGGGATCGCGGGGCGGACGCTGCATGCTGTTGCGCTCCGCCGGCTCGAACGCCAGCGCCAATGCCAGGGTCACTGCGGTAACCATGTTGATCCACAGAATCTGCACCGGAGTAATCGGCAACATGCGGCCGAGCATAATGGCGGCAATAATGGTCAGCGCTTCACCGCCGTTGGTCGGCAAAATGAAGAGGATGGCCTTCTTGAGGTTGTCATAGACGGTGCGCCCCTCTTCCACAGCATGGGCGATCGAGGCGAAATTATCGTCCGCCAACACCATCTCCGCGGCTTCCTTGGCGACCTCGGTGCCGTTCTGCCCCATCGCAGTACCGACATCGGCGCGCTTCAATGCAGGCGCATCATTCACTCCGTCGCCGGTCATGGCGACCACCTGGCCATTGGCCTGCATCGCCTTGACCAGTCGCAGTTTATGTTCAGGACTGGAGCGGGCGAAAATATCCACTTCATTCACGACGACCCGTAGCTCCTCCTCATCCATGGTTTCTATATCCTGGCCGGTCACTACTTTTTCACCATCGCCGATACGCATCTGTGCGCCGATTGCAACGGCAGTCACGGCATGATCACCGGTGATCATTTTCACCGCTATGCCGGCGGATTGGCAGTAGTGTACGGCCCGGATTGCATCTTCCCGAGGTGGATCGATCATGCCGACTATACCCAGCAGAGTCAGGCCGCTTTCCATGTCTGCAAACTTCAGTTCACGCTGGTTATCGCCGACGGGTTTAAGGGCAATGGCCAGTACACGCTGGCCGCGGCGCGCCATGAGATCTATCTGCTGCCGCCAATACCCGGAGTTAATCGGGATATCGTCGCCACGGCTTC
The DNA here is from genome assembly GCA_034717755.1 of Pseudomonadota bacterium. GTDB lineage: Bacteria > Pseudomonadota > Gammaproteobacteria > Chromatiales > Chromatiaceae > Sva-25. The sequence continues at coordinate 3,264 of JAYELV010000066.1, forward strand.
TCTGCAGCGTACACATCTCCAGCAACAATTCCGGCGCACCCTTGATATAGGCAAAACCATGCCCGTTGTGATCATGGTGCAGTGTGGCCATAAACCGGTGTTCGGACTCGAAAGGGATCAGGTCGCTGCGCGGCCACGCCTCCTGTTCAAAATCCGGATCCAGTCCGGCCTTGATACCCAGGGTCAGCAAGGCGCCTTCGGTTGGATCACCCTGCAGAACCCATTCTCCGTGGCGATCATCTAATACCGCGTCATTGCATAATAGGGATGCGCGCGTCAGCTCGGAAAGAACGGGGTAGTCTTGCAGCACGATCTCGCTGTCGTCGAAGAGGAAGCTTCCATGCGGGTCATACCCTCCACCGGTTACCTGAAACAGGCCTCCGGCCACTACAACAGACTGTACTGTCATCTCGTTGCGTGTCAGGGTGCCGGTCTTATCGGAACAGATGACTGTCACCGAACCCAGTGTCTCGACCGCCGGCAGACGCCGGATGATGGCATGACGATGCGCCATGCGCTGCACGCCGATGGCCAGCGTAATGGTCATGATGGCGGGCAAGCCTTCCGGAATTGCAGCTACCGCCAGTCCCACCGCCGCAAGGAACATCTCTGCAGCCGGGTAATCACGAAACAGTATGCCAAACACGCAAGTTACCGCAGCGATCGCGATGATCACTGCGGTGAGCCAGCGGGCAAATTGTGACATCTGACGCAGCAGCGGCGTGGTGAGTGTTTCCACTCGCGCCAGCATCATGCTGATGCCACCGATCTCGGTATGGGCGCCGGTTGCAACGACTACGCCCCGACCCTGTCCATAGGTAACGAGTGTGCCTGAATACGCCATGCTGCGACGATCACCCAGCACTGTATTCTCCATCACTGGCTCGATCTCCTTTTCCACTGCAACAGATTCACCGGTGAGCACGGACTCCTGGATCTGCAGGCTCTTGACGCGGAACAAACGCAGATCTGCAGGAACCTTGTCGCCTGACTGCAAAAACACCACATCGCCGGGAGCCAGTTCATCGGCCGGTATCGTTACGCGCTGTCCGTCGCGCAATACCACTGCCTGCGGCGATAACATCTGGCGTATCGCCCTCAGGGCATTTTCCGCCTTGCCTTCCTGCACAAAACCAATCACGGCATTGACAACGACAACACCCAGTATCACGCCTGCATCCACCCAATGCCCGAGCACGGCCGTGACACCACTGGCGGCAAGCAAAACATAGATCAGCAGATTATGAAATTGATAAAAGAAGCGCACCAGCGGACCGCGAGTACTGGCCTCCGGCAGTCGGTTTGGTCCATACTCGTCCAGGCGAAGATCTGCCTCATCTTTTGCAAGACCTTCCTCGCCTGCGTCCAGAAGCGCAAACACCCGTGCATGATTCATCGCGTGCCAATGATTGGAATCATCAACAGGCTTGCGGGATTGACGAGTTGTCTCTTTTACGGCCGCGAGTGTCCGGCGCGTGACAAAAGCGCCAACCAAACCCAATACAACGAGCATAAAAAGAATGATCAGCCATTCGATAACAGCAAGATCAAAATGCCAGACCAGATCTTCACTCACCTGAATTCTCCTCACTCACAGTAAAATCATCGACTCTTAAAAGGTCAGGCATAGGAATTTGTTTTCCACAGATGCCGCGCCTTGCGCTATCAACACGTCTATTAGCTCGGCAAATCCTTGTTTGGAAAAACCGCACCCGGCAAACAAAGAATAGATTATGAAACGGACATGATCAAATCACAGCAGGGCTTTCAGATAACAGGGCACCCTTTTTGTGGAAAACCACTCAAGCGATGACAGGAACCGGGTGACAAATTCCCGATATGCCGGATCGATACGCCCGTGTTTCCATTTATTAACACGAGGAATAAGCATCAGTACTGGACGGGTGCCAACCTTACCGGCAGAGGCAACGAAGTCGCGCAGGAGATGCAGCAGGATCTCTCTCCCGAAGCCATGCAGGTCTTTATTCCTGTTGCGTTGCCGGACGCTCCAGTTCACGCACGGAAAGGATGGTCTCTATTTGCTCCGCGGAATAGCCCTCTCTCTTGAGCGTGTCGCGGCTCTTTTCAAAAATA
>JAYELV010000067.1:0-1363 GCA_034717755.1 Pseudomonadota bacterium
GTCATCAACTGCTGGCCTCCGCACTGGGCGGCAGGGTTGCAGATAATCCAAATGGCATCGAAGTCGGCAGTGTCGATATTCATCTGCAGCCGCATTCAGCCACTGATGCGCTATTTGCTGATATGCCTAAGATCATACCCTCCCATGTCAGCCACCGTCAGTCCGTGCTGAGAATACCACCGGGAGCCGTCCATCTGGCCAGCTCCGAAATGGACCCCAATCACGCTTTTCGCTTTGGTGCGAAGGTTTGGGGATTACAGTTCCATCCGGAATTTACTGCAGAGGTTGCGCAAGGCTATCTCGATTACTACCGGCCTGTTTTAGTGAAGCGCGGCATAGATGTCGACGCACTGAGCCAGCAAGTGAGAGACTATCCCTATGGTCGAATGCTGCTGCAACGATTCGCCGCGTTGACCCTGGTGAAATAACAAGCAAACCATTGGCTTGCGCTGGGAACGGGAAAAATTCACTGTCATCTGTGGTTAATAATTCGTTCTGTTATAACATCTCAATAACTCCGTGCATGATCGCGGTCAGAAGACCGCTCCTACAAATCGACACTGCACCAGACGTAGGAGCGGCCTTCCGGCCGCGAAATGCATGCAAACATGGGTTTATTGAGAAATTACATTCTGTAGTCGAACTTCGTTGAAATTCACAGTAAAATGCTTTGTTATTGCATTACTATTTACGACGGTGACTCATGGTTCTCAGAATAAAGGCGCACTGGCATGATGATGAAACTGACCGCTCGATCGATGAGATTGCGAGCGCCCTGGCATTCAATGCCTGGCGGATCGCCAAGGAGAAGGCGATCAATCTGCATGGTGAGGATTTTGTCTATGAGACAGATGAGCAGCGCTTTGGCGTGATGGCGGAGTATCTGATTTTCCAGCTCGCAATCATCGACCGCATCATCACTGAGCGTATGCAGATGGATGATGAAATACGCAAAAAAATGGTCCTCGCAACGGCCAGAGGGATGGCCACGCACCTGCAGGACAACATGGCGGATATCTTTGGCGCCGGTGACTATATTCAGGCTTTTATCACCACCATGAACCAGCGTGGCGCCGAGTACGCGGAGTTCAACTTCACCGATGAAGGTCCCTCCTACCCTTTTATGCGCCATCTGGGCTATGAGATCCAGCAGTTGATGGGAGACTCACATGAGAATCGCTGGGTCATCGACCAGGTCATGGACAGCGATGGCATGGATGTCTACAACAAGCTGTCGCGCGCTTCGATGGATCTGCTCGGTTGAACGAAATAAACCACGGAACACACTGCATACACGGAAACATAACAAGATGATTCCGTGTATGCAGTGTGTTCCGTGGTTAAAACACCTAAAACCTAAAAC
>JAYELV010000067.1:1463-9940 GCA_034717755.1 Pseudomonadota bacterium
TTAAAACCTCCCTAAACCTGCCTAAACCTTCCTACCCCAGCGAAGAGAAAATCTGGTCGCGGATATCTTCGACACCACCAACACCCGAAACTTTATGGTATTTCATCTCGCCCTTGTCAGCCAGGTCGCCATAGAATTTCGCCAGCGGCTCGGTCTGTTCGTGATAGATCGAGAGACGATTACGCACGGTCTCCTCCTGGTCATCATCACGCTGGATCAGATCTTCGCCGGTGTCATCGTCCTTGCCTTCCACTTTTGGTGGATTGAAGACCACATGGTAGGTGCGGCCTGACGCCAGATGCACGCGACGACCTGACATACGCTTGATGATCTCATCATCCGGGACATCGATCTCGACCACGGCATCGAGTTCGACACCGGCTGCTTTCAGCGCCTCCGCCTGGGGAATGGTGCGTGGAAAGCCGTCGAACAGAAAACCGTTTTTACAATCATCTTCAGTGATCCGCTCCTTGACCATCCCCATGATGATCTCATCAGAGACGAGACCTCCCTCGTCCATGATTTTTTTGGCCGCGACACCCAGGTCAGAACCGGATTTGACATGCGCTCTGAGCATATCTCCCGTCGAGATTTGAGGAATGTCGTAGCGCTCTTTGATGTAATTGGCCTGTGTGCCTTTGCCGGCGCCAGGGCCGCCCAGTAGAATAATTCGCATTGGTTTTGCCTCTGTTGAATAAACTTGTTTATTGTGCCACAAATAGAGCTGGCAACCCTATTCGACAGCTGAATGAATGAATCGAGGTAACTTATCAGAGCTTCCTTAATTTTGGCATCTCGCAGCCGGTAGCCTAAAACTACATCGGAAAGCCACCGCCGGGAGGCAAACCTCCGGGGGGCATTCCACCCGGAGGCATGCCGCCTGGCGGGAAACCTCCGCCCCCCTTCATGCCGCGCATCATGTTCATCATGCCCTTGCCTTTCATCTTTTTCATCATGCGCTGCATCTGCGCAAACTGCTTCAGCAGCTTGTTGACATCCTGAACCATCACGCCGGAACCGGCGGCTATGCGTTTTCTGCGCGAAGCCTTGATCACGGCAGGAAACTCACGTTCCTGTGGTGTCATCGAGTTGACAATGGCAATGGTGCGGGCTACCTCCTTGTCATTGACCTGGTTCTTGACCGCAGCAGGGATTTTGCTCATACCGGGCAGTTTCTCCATCAAACTGCCGATGCCGCCCATTTTCGCCATCTGCTGCATTTGTTCGCGATAATCAGCAAGCGTGAATCCTTTGCCCCTGGCGACCTTGGTTGCCAGCTTCTGCGCCTTTTTATGATCAACTTTGCGCGATACCTCTTCCACCAGCGACAGCACATCCCCCATACCGAGGATCCTTGATGCCAGCCGATCCGGATAAAAGGGCTCGAGTGCGTCGACTTTTTCACCAATACCGAGAAATTTGATTGGCTTGCCGGTGATATGCCGGATAGAGAGTGCGGCACCACCGCGGGAGTCACCATCCGCCTTGGTGAGAATCACACCGGTCAAAGGCAATGCTTCATCAAATGCTTTTGCGGTGTTGGCTGCATCCTGGCCGGTCATGCTGTCCACCACAAACAGCGTTTCGACAGGGGTCAACACCTGATGCAGTTGCTGAATCTCACCCATCATCCCGGCATCGATATGCAGCCGGCCGGCGGTATCGACAATCAGCACATCGAAATAGCCTTTTTTTGCAGCTTTCAGCGCCGATTTGGCGATGGAAGCGGGTTTTTGCTTTGCACTACTGGGGAAGAATTCAGCATCCACCTCTTTGGCGAGGGTCTGCAGCTGTTCGATAGCGGCCGGACGATAGACATCGCAACTGACCACCATCACTTTTTTCTTCTGCTCCTTGAGAAAGCGTGAAAGCTTGGCGACACTGGTGGTCTTACCCGAGCCCTGCAGACCTGCCATGAGGATCACAGCAGGAGGCTGGGCTGCAAGATTGAGACTCTCGTTGGCCTCACCCATGACGCGAACGAGCTCGTCATTGACAATTTTGACCAGCACCTGTCCCGGCGTGAGACTCTTGAGTACGGCCTCACCGGTCGCTTTTTCGCGGATGGAGTCAATGAACTCACGCACCACCGGCAAAGCCACATCGGCCTCCAGCAGCGCCATGCGAATATCCCGCAGGGTATCCTTGATATTTTGATCTGTGAGACGTCCGCGACCGCGCACCCGGTCGAGTGAATCACCCAGACGTTTACTGAGATTATTAAACATGGTGTTTTTTCAGAAGTGTGGAAAATTATATTTGGTCAAAGTATACCTGACTATGAGATCATTCTGCGAATGAAACAGATAATCCCGATCCTTACAATCGTTCTCTATCTCGCTGCCGCCGCAATGGCCGCCATACGCCTGTTTCGGCCTGAGATACTGCCACGTCTGTCACGCTCCATTGTCATTCAGGTCGGCTTTGCTGCACTGTTGCTGCATGCTCTGATTCTCTACCAGACGATTGTGGCGGAAGATGGGCTCAATCTTGCTTTTTTCCAGGCGTTGAGCCTTGCCGGATGGCTGATCGCCCTGGTCATCATGCTCTCCTCACTGACCAAACCCGCTGAAAACCTCACCGTTTTTCTGTTTCCTCCGATAGCACTGGCCGTTGCTGCCTGCTGCATCTTTGCAACAGATTCAACACGTCTGCTCAACGCCTCATCCGGCTGGCCTCTGGGCGTGCATGTCATCACTTCCCTGCTCGCCTGGAGCCTGTTCGCTATCGCCAGCGTACAGGCTGTTCTGCTTTGGGTTCAGGACAAACATCTGCACAACCGCAAACCCGGCGGTTTCATCAGAGCCCTGCCGCCGCTACAGACGATGGAGAGCCTGCTGTTTGAATTTATCGTTGCCGGAATGATCCTGCTGACGATCTCGCTGGCCAGCGGGTTTCTCTATTTGCATGACATGTTTGCCCAGCACCTGGTGCACAAAACCATCCTCTCCACGATAGCCTGGATACTCTTTGCGATCCTGATTTGGGGACGCTACCGCTACGGCTGGCGCGGGCGCATCGCACTGCGCTGGACACTCATCGGTTTTGTGGTGCTGGGACTCGCCTACTTCGGCTCCAAGGCAGTGGTGGAATTGATTATTCAAAGTTAATCATTTGCGCTCACAATTCATAGTAGCAAGGCCTTAGCCTTAGATATAGAGATCATCCCGCGTGAGCGGCAGCTCTGAAGGGCCTTTCGAGGAGTGCCTGGATGCCACCACCTGGAAGATATGCATCGATCCGACTGTGAAACCGGTGGCCACACCGGCAAGATAGATGATCCACATACGGTATTTTTCCAGGCCAACAATGCTGATCGCCTCGTCGCGGTTTGATAGCAGGGCATCATGCCAGGCCTTGCAGGTCAAACCGTAGTGCTCGCGCAGTCCCTCGACATCATGCACCTCGAATCCGGACATCTGCAGCAGATCAACCGTGTGGCCGACGTTGTCCAGTTCCGAGCCGGGGAAGATGTATTTCAGCAGCAGTTTGCGCTCCGGCCTGATCTTGCGCACCGCACGTTTGCTCTTCTTGGCAGTACGGGAGATGCCATGGTTCATGAGAATGCCGCGGTCGCGCAGCAGTGAACGAATCTTGCCGAAATATTTCGGCATGTTATCGATGCCGACATGCTCGAACATACCGACGCTGGAGATCTTGTCGTATGTACCGCTGAGGGTTTCATAATCACGCAGTTCAACCGTGACGCTCTCCTCCAGACCAAGCATTCTGATCTTCTCCTGTGCAAAATCATGCTGTGTCCGGGAGAGGGTGACGCCGTGCGCCTTGACACCATAATGGCGGGCGGCATGGCACACCAGCCCTCCCCAGCCGCAGCCAATATCGAGAAATTTATCTCCCGGTTTGAGGCGTAATTTACGGCAGATATGATCCAGCTTGTCCTGTTGCGCCCGGGCCAGCGGGGTATCCATATCCTTGAAATAGCCGCAGGAGTAGAGCATCTCGGGATCGAGAAACAGCGCGTAGAACGCGTTGCTGATATCGTAATGAAACTGGATAAAATCTTTGTTGCTGCGCTTTGACTCGACGCGTCCGACCGCATCATCGGCATATTCATGCGCCACCTCCGCCTTCTCTCCAGAAGCCAGCAGAAAGGGCCACAGCAGTCCCAGCAGCCGCCCCTTGCTGAGTTCGCCAAGCCGTTTTTGTTTACCCTTCACACTTGCAATCGCCATGAATTCATAGAGATTGGCGCCCTGCACATCGATATGACCGGCGGCATACAGCCTCAGCAGGGTTTCAAGATTAGGACGCCGCATCACCGAGGAGATAACGCCCGGCCCGCTAACGCTCAGCTGAATCTGCGGATCTGCATGCGCACCAAGCGGCACCACCGAGCCATCCCACAAGCGCAGCGAAAATCCTCCATCGAACAGCTCTCCGAAGTATGTAAAAGCTTCGCGCGCACGCTCAAGCAGTTTTTCATCAGAAAACATGACCATTATCTACTCCACGAATCCAGCTTCAGGTGACAGAGCGATGGCTGTCAGGATGGTAAGAAAGTGTCTGAAGTGAAACATTATGGCTTCCTTTTATTACGATGGACGTAAAATAGTAACTTCGCAACATCTCAATAACCCTGTGCTTTACTTGAACCTGTAGGGTGCAATAAGCGACAGCGACCTCCATGGATGGGGGAAGTGCAATCAGATTGTCGGGAACAATCATTGTCGCATTGCACCATCCCATGCGGCGCAATGCGCTGTCGCTTATTACGCTCTACGCCTTGGCGTACTCAAATGATGCGCGGAGTTATTGAGAAATCACGAAAAATAGGGCCTATTGTATACCCTGTCGATCGTAAATTGGCCTCTTTCAGTGTGAAAAAGGTACAATCTCTCACCAGTTTACTCTCTCAGCATCTTGCGGCCTGTCCGCATCATTAAATCAGATTCGAAGATAAAAATATGGCCCAATATATCTACACCATGAACCGCGTCGGTAAGATCGTCCCTCCCAAACGGCAGATTCTGCGTGATATCTCCCTCTCCTTCTACCCCGGCGCAAAGATTGGCGTGCTGGGTCTGAACGGTTCCGGTAAATCGACGCTGCTGCGTATCATGGCCGGCATCGATACGGAGATCGAGGGCGAGGCGCGGCCGCAGCCCGGCATCAAGGTTGGCTATCTGCCGCAGGAGCCGCAACTCGATCCCGACAAGGATGTGCGTGGCAATGTAGAAGAGGGGCTGGGGAACCTCAAGGATGCCATGCAGGAGCTGGAGCAGGTCTACGCAGATTATGCCGAGCCGGATGCCGATTTCGACGCGCTCGCAAAACGCCAGGCGGAGCTTGAGAATATCGTGCAGGCGGCTGACGGGCATGACATGGAACGCCAGCTCGAGATTGCCGCGGATGCGCTCAGGCTGCCTCCCTGGGATGCGGATGTGAGCAAACTCTCCGGTGGCGAGCGCCGCCGCGTGGCGCTATGCCGCCTGCTGCTGTCGCATCCGGACATGCTGCTGCTGGACGAACCGACCAACCACCTCGATGCGGAATCGATCGCCTGGCTGGAGCACTTTCTGCACGACTACAGCGGCACCGTGGTGGCTGTCACTCACGACCGCTATTTTCTGGACAACGTCGCCGGATGGATACTGGAACTTGACCGTGGCCACGGCATTCCCTGGGAGGGCAACTACACCTCCTGGCTGGAGCAGAAGGAGGAGCGCCTCGAACAGGAGGAGAAGGGAGAGTTAGCCCGCGCCAAGGCGATGAAGAAGGAACTCGAGTGGGTGCGCACCAACCCCAAGGGACGCCAGGCCAAGAGCAAAGCTCGCCTGCAGCGTTTCGATGAACTGCAGTCGCAGTCGTTCCAGAAGCGCAACGAGACCAACGAGATCTATATCCCGCCCGGCGACAAGCGCCTCGGCGAACTGGTGGTCGAAGCAAATGGGATCAGCAAGGGATATGGCGACCGCCTGCTGTTCGACAACGTTGACTTCAACCTGCCGCAGGGCGGCATCGTCGGCATCATCGGTCCCAATGGCGCTGGCAAGACCACCCTGTTTCGCATGATTACCGGCGAGGAGCAGGCGGACAGCGGTGAGCTGCGCATCGGTGAAAGCGTGGAGATTGCCGCAGTCGACCAGAGCCGTGATGCCCTGAATGCAAATAATACCGTGTGGGAGGAGATCTCTGACAAATCGGACAATATCATCGTCGGCAGTTACTCCATGCCGTCACGCGCCTATGTCAGCCGCTTCAATTTTTCCGGCAGCGACCAGCAGAAACGCATCGGCGACCTCTCCGGTGGTGAAAGAAACCGCGTACATCTTGCCAAACTCCTCAAACGGGGCGGCAACCTGATCCTGCTCGATGAGCCGACCAATGACCTCGATGTCGAGACCCTGCGAGCACTCGAGGATGCGATCCTCACGTTCCCCGGATCGGTGGTGGTGATCTCGCATGACCGCTGGTTCCTGGATCGCATCGCCACCCATATTCTCGCCTTCGAGGGCGACAGCAAGGTGGTGTGGTTCGAGGGCAACTACCAGGATTATGAAGCAGATCGCAAACGCCGCCTCGGCGATGAAGCCGACCAGCCGCACCGCATCAGGTACAAGCCGTTGCAACGCTGATCGCGGTCAAATGACCACTCCTACACCAATCCGTCATTGCGAACGAAGCGTGGCAATCTCGCCGTTTTTCACTACACGCCCGGAGATTGCCGCATTGCACCAATCCTGGCGGGATGCGCTTCGCTTATGCCGCCCTACGAGTCAAAAAATCACATATCTTGTAATCTGTGTTTATCTGTGAGCATCTGTGGTTAAAAAAATTCCTGAAATTCTTCAATTCGTCAATCTGGCATACAGCATCGGCAGCTTGCGCGGCAGTTCTGCGGCATCGCGCACCAGTACCCAGGAGCGGCTGCCGAAGAGGTAGGGAAGGTAGTCCTTGGCCTCGGTGTCGATGGTGACGCAGAAAGGCTGCAGACCCATCTGCTGGGCTTCGAGGATCGCCATGCGGGTATCTTCGATGCCATAGCGGCCTTCATATTTGTCCAGGTCATTGGGCTTGCCGTCTGTCAGGATCAATAAGATCTTCTGCGCCGCCGACTGACAGGCGAGGATTTTCGAAGCCTGGCGAATCGCCGCACCCATACGCGTGTAGAAACCCGGCTTGATGGCATTGATGCGGCCACGCACATGTTCGTTATAACTCTCGGCGAAATTCTTGATCAGATGAAAGCGCACATGATCGCGATTGCGCGAGGAGAAACCATAGAGCGCGAAGGGATCTCCCGTTGCTGAGAGCGCTTCGGAAAACAGGAACAACGAGTTGCGAATGGTATCGATGACACGCTCTTCATCATTGACGTAGGCATCCGTCGACAGCGACAGGTCGGCCAGCAGCAGGCAGGAGAGATCACGGCTTGAGTCGCGGCATTCGCGGTAAACTGCCGCATCGCTGTTGAAACGCCCCAGTTTGCGGTCAGTGAGATGGCTGAGGTAGCTGTCCAGGTCAAGTTCCGTGCCCTCCTGCTGACGACTGAACCAGTGACGCTGTGGACGCAGCATCTCAAACTGACTGCGCAGTTTTCTTGCCTGCGCTCGCAGTTTCGGCGGCAGCGGAATCGCTTCCGCTTCACGCGCCAGCATCGGCTGAATGGCGCAGTAATCCTTCACCAGCAGCTGCTGCTTGTAGTCCCACTCGGGAAGCGGGATGCCATCGCCGAGACGGATATCATCATACTGGTCGGCAGGAAGATCCAGATCGAAACGCACCTTGCTCGCAGTCGGCTTGTTGTCACGCGCCACACTGATCATATCCATATCATCCGCCGTGCGCTGCGCATCATCATCGTCATCATCTTCTGTGGTGCGATCGACATTGACAAATTCCGCCCAGCTGAAGTAACTCTCAAGGCGAAACGCGAGCAGCCCCTCCTTACCCTCCGGCATATCGACACGCTCCGCCTTGCGGCGTTTCTGCTGCCGATCCTCTTTTTTTCGGCTGGCCGGCGCCTCTGCGTCATCGGGGTCACTGCTCGATGCGGCTACCGCAGCACCTGCTCGCGGAGGCTCGGGATGCAACCATAACGGCACTGGCTGCGGTGGATGTTTTGCAGCGGGCGGCATATTCGGGGTCAGAGCAAACACTCCTGGATCGCCGCTGGATTTACCGACACCAGTCAGTGAGTTTTTACTCAGGCTCCGAATATCTGCATAGTGAGCAGGATTCTTGAGCGCCTCCCTTATCACCTCCTCCTGGAGTCTTTCAGCCTTCGGCAACGCACCGGCCTCAGGACGCTGTTGCAGGTGTGCATCCAGCAGACGCTGATAGCGCTTGTGCATCCCCGGCCAGCGCTGCAACAGCTGCATCGTGTCCCTGCAGTTATCTGCAAGCCATTCGCCACCAGCGCTTGCGGCTGTTGCATGAGAAGAGGTTGCCAGCGCCGCCAGCCATAGGTAGAGATCACGATTGAGACTTTTGTGCGGAAATAGTGCGATAAC
>JAYELV010000067.1:10040-18911 GCA_034717755.1 Pseudomonadota bacterium
CCCTGCAGTTATCTGCAAGCCATTCGCCACCAGCGCTTGCGGCTGTTGCATGAGAAGAGGTTGCCAGCGCCGCCAGCCATAGGTAGAGATCACGATTGAGACTTTTGTGCGGAAATAGTGCGATAACCCCCGGCAGGCGCAGGCTCTCTTCATCACGCCACGCCAGCTGTATCTTACTGCCGGTACCGGCAATGCGCTGCAGGATGCTGCGGCGCGCGCCATGATCGAGTTCGGCAGCATTATCGATGCGCAGGCCGCCCTCCCCGCCCAGGGAACGAAACATGATGGCAGCCGTATGGCGGATTTCATCCAGCTCGACGCGTGCTTCAGGGTATTCTGTAGTCGCTTTATCGGTGATATAGCGGTGCCAGATTTTACCGACGAACTCTTCCATTGGTTATCTCCTTTTACGGGGCTCAAAACAGTCCTGCGGAGTGTCGGGTTTGTTACCGAAATCCCGCATCGAGACATCCAGTGCGCACTCGCTCTCAACCATCTTCAACAGCGAAGGCGCGAACAATTTCTGCTGCACCTGTTCACAGGATTGCACACACTGCATGCACTGGGTGCAGGTGAACATTTTTCGCTTGATGGTGCGCGGTTGCAGGTGCATCGGACAGGCATGTTCACACGACTTGTCACAAGCGACACATGCCGAAGCATGCGCTCGATCGAAGCCCACCACCATGGCACGCCTGTTGCCCATCCAGATCAAACTCTGGGCGACGCCGACAGCACAACCATATCGGCAGAAGAGATGGCGAGCGAATGTAAACTCGACCGTCAAGGCAATGGTGGCGACTGTCAGAAACACGGCCTGGTTGCGCGTCAGCGTGGCATGCCACAAATTGCCATAGATCTCGGTTGGAGGCAGCAGGTAGGTGAGCAGCGCAACGGCCCATAGAAAAGCAAATGCGATGGCGGCAGGAATGGTCACAAACCACCAGTTACCGTCAGGAACGATATGCGTACCATCGGACTGTTGTTGCGGCAGCTGTTTTTTATCCCACATGGAGAGTTTGCCGGAAGCCCTGCGCATCAGAGAGTTGATGATCTCGACGACAGAGAAATGGGGACACAACCAGCCGCAGTAGAGCCGCCCCCAGCGCCATGAGACCCAGGCGCCGACTCCCACCACCAGCGCCAACGGCACAAAGCCGCGCAGGATAATGTTCAGCCCTGCCTGCAGCGGTGTCACGTCGCCGCCCTGGAATGCCTCCAGGCCCAGCGTCCATGGCTGTCCAAACAGGATGAAGTGATTCAGCGTCAAATCAAAACGGAAAATATCCAGCGGTGGCGCGACAATAAAGAGAATAAAAAAGAGGCTGCGTGTCAGCAGCCGCTGCCTTTGCCGCTTGTTCATTCCTCTTCAATCAGATACTTGCCAATCAACGGGTAGCGGTATTCCTGCTGTGACATCGCTTTTAACAAACCGAATATGGCGACGATGGCGAAGGGTGTAACAACAGCAACCAGATAGATCTCTACTGCAATCAGCAGCGCAAAAGATTTAAAGCCTGAAGTGAGTACAATCAGCAAGATTGGCAAGAATAGTGCTGTTGTAATCCCCGCAGCCACAAACGCCTGCTTGAGATGATTGCGCGCCAGCCTTGACTCATGCCTGCGCTTGCTAAAATAGAGCAGCGCCAGGATCACAAAACTCACCACGGGAAGCAGAAACAGGTTCAGAAAAAAAAGTCCCTCGGCAAGCATGGCGATTGTTGTACCGCTGTCATGCTCAAGCTCATCATCGCAGCCATTTTCATATTCAGACATCACCACTCCCCCATTCTTGCTTCGACCACTTCCATGAGCGCATCAACGGTTTCGACCTCGTCAGTGAGCGGTTCGATAATCGCGGCGCGGCAGGCCTCGACCGGATCGTATCCGGCCTTGATCAATGTAGCGGCATACACCAGCAGCCGTGTCGAGGCCGACTCCTCCAGATCATGATCTTTCAACACACGCAGTGCGCGCGCCAGATCGACCAGCTTTGCTGCAGTCTGCTCATCGATATCGCCCTCGTGCATCACTACTTTGCGCTCGATCTCCTTGTCGGGATAGTCGAAGCGCATCGACACGAAGCGCTGCCGGGTCGAGGGTTTCATCCCCTTGAGCAGATTCTGATAACCCGGGTTGTAGGAGACCACCAGCATGAATTCAGGCGGCGCCTGCAGCAACTCGCCGGTGCGCTCGATCGGCAGGATGCGGCGGTCATCCGAGAGCGGATGCATCACCACGGTAGTATCCTTGCGCGCCTCGACAACTTCGTCGAGATAGCAGATGGCGCCTTCGCGCACCGCACGGGTCAGCGGGCCATCATTCCAGTAGGTCTCACCATCACCAATCAGGTGGCGGCCAACCAGGTCGGCGGCCGTGAGATCGTCATGGCAGGCGACCGTATAGAGCGGCCGCCCAAGCTGCGCGGCCATATACTGTACAAAGCGGGTCTTGCCGCAACCGGTCGGCCCCTTGATGAGCACCGGAAGCTGGTGGCTCCAGGCATGTTTGAACAGCTCGACCTCGCTCCCCTGCGCTTCATACCAGGTAGAGTTATCGGTTGTTTTTTCTAACTCCATCACTTCATTCCCATCATATAGGCGACCAGTATCCCGGCGGAGACGAGGATAATCCAGCCATGTGCGAGTACACGCCACAACAGCCCGGCATGCCGCAACTCCATAAAATCTGCGATGATCCAGTGGCCCTTGATAAAAACGGTTACCAGCAGCAGCACAACGACCCAGGTTCCGGCATATCCGCTCTTACCAATGGCATAGGTCAGAATCGTGAAGGCCATCAGGGCCAGCCAGATCCAGGTCAGGCGTCTGTTTAATTGTGTTTGATGATTCATCGGATAACATACACCAGTGGAAAAAGAACGATCCATACCAGATCGACCATGTGCCAGTAGGAGGCTCCGGTCTCAACGCCGCTGAACTCTGTCGCACTATAGCCCCCTTTGCGGGCTTTTACTAACACCGCAGCGAGGATGATCATACCGAGGATGACATGCATGAAGTGAAAAAAGGTCATCGACAGATAGAACATAAAGAAGGTATTGGTGCTAAGGGAGATACCCTGTGAAATCTTGTCGGCAAACTCCATCATCTTGATCACCAGGAATCCAGCCCCTCCCAGCAGTGCTGCAGCCAGCCAGTTGACGCAGCGCTGCGCATCGCCGCTCTTGATCGCCGTGACGGCGCGTACTACAAAATAGCTCGAGGTAATCAGCAGCAGCGTGTTGATGGCTCCGCTTGCTGTATCCAGCATTTTCTGCGACTCATTGAAAAGTTCGACATTGCCGGCGCGGCTAAAGGCGTAGGAGAGGAAAAAGATACCGAATACCAGCAGTTCGGCAAAAATAAAGACCCAGATGGCCAGATCACCGGGCAGATGGTATTTTGTCGTAATTTCCGACTGTTTTACTGTGGAATTCATGGCAAAATAAGGGGGGCTTGCGCCCCCCTTCTCTCTTTACATTACAGGACTATGCAGTCACTTCATCATTGTGCTTGACGAAAAAGCTCATGATGTAAATGATCAGTCCGATGAGGAAGACTACTCCCGCAACTTCACGCATCCAGTAGAAGAGTTCAATCTTGTCCTGGACAACCATGAATCCCAGAGGCGTGTCAGAGTAACGCTGCAGATAGACTTGCAGGATGCCCGCGCCTGTGAGGAACAGCGTGATGAACACCATGGAAACGGTCATCAGCCAGAAAGACCACATCTCCAGCACCTGCGCCCTGGGACCATTCGCCACACGTCCACGCATAATCGGCATGGAGTAGGAGATGATCGTCAGAACGATCATGACATAGGCGCCGTAGAAAGCCATGTGTCCATGCGCCGCGGTGATCTGGGTGCCGTGCGTGAAGTAGTTGACCGGAGCCAGGGTATGCAGGAAGCCCCACACACCGGCGCCAAGAAATGCCATGACCGCGGTTCCAAGCGCCCACAGGGTTGCTGCCTTGTTGGGATGCTCACGACGGCGTTTGTTGACCACATTGAAGGCAAACAGGGTCATGACGAAGAATGGTATCGGCTCCAGTGCGGAGAAGATGGATCCAAACCACTGCCAGTAACCGGGCGCACCAATCCAGAAGTAGTGGTGACCGGTTCCGATAATACCGGAGATCAGCGTCAAAGCGATGATGATGTAGAGCCATTTTTCGATCACTTCACGATCGACACCGGTTATCTTGATCAGCACGAAAGCCAGGATGGCGCCCATAATCAGCTCCCAGACTCCCTCTACCCATAGATGCACGACCCACCACCAGAAGTACTTGTCCAGTACGATGTTGACGGGATTGTAGAAGGCGAACAGGAAGAACACAGCCAGACCGGTCAAACCCGTCAGCAGCACGATAGTGACAACGGTCTTGCGGCCGGTCAGCACGGTCATGCCGATATTGAAGAGGAACGCCAGTACTACAATGACTATACCGATCTTGGTTATGGTCGGTTGTTCAAGAAATTCCCGTCCCATGGTTGGCAGCAGATCATTCATGGTCAGTTTTGCAAGTTCAGCATAAGGAACCAGCAGATAACCGAGAATGGTGGCAGCGCCCGCAATCAGGAAGATCCAGAACATCAGCTTGGCCAGCCAGGGTGCGTAGAGCTCACGCTCGGCTTCTTCAGGCACCAGATAATAGGAGGCGCCCATAAAACCAAACAACAGCCATACGATCAGCAGGTTGGTGTGCACCATACGTGCAACATTGAAAGGAATGTATGGGAACAGAAAGTCACCCATCACATATTGTAGTCCCATGATAACGCCGAACAGTATCTGTCCGACAAAGAGACCGATCGCCGCTATAAAATAGAGCTTGGCGACAGATTGAGATTGATATTTCATGATACGACTCTCCCTTAACCCTGAATGTTTGGTGGCCAGTTTTCAGTATTGACACCACCGACATACTCGAGGAAATCCGCCACACCCTGCAGTTCTTCTTCACTGAGATTGAACTGAGGCATGCTGCGACGGCCTGGAATGCCGTCTTTTGGACGACCCTTGATAAATGCCTTCACTAAATTTTTCGCAGCCATCACTTCCTTTTCCGTAATTTCGGCATCTGCAGGCTCTTGACTACTACCAGCGCGTACTACTAGCTTAACGTAACGCTCTACCACGTTTCCAAGTTCCGGTGCAAAGTAAGCGCCCTCTCCAAGCAGCGTGTGGCAGCCAATGCAGTTATTCACTTCCCACACCTTCTTGCCCAGAGTGACACTTTCGTTGATTGCCTGTCGGTTGTCCCGTTCGGGAAGTTGCGAGACGGTATCGAACGTTAGGCCGAAAAACAGCAACAGGAAGAACAGCGATCCTCCATAGTAGATGTTTCTCGCCATCCCTTTTGTAAAGGTTTCTTTCATGACGCACCCTTTCGATTGAATTGACTGAATTTAGAGTGCGCGATATTATCACGGATCAGCGACATTCCATTGATACATATCAAGTCAGCCGGAATTCTGCGGCCTTTATTAAAAAAAGACCCTATACATCAGTAAATTACAAGTTTATTCGCGTATAACTTGAGTCTATATCCAGTACTCATACGCCTGCAGACAATGCATTGACATCACTCACTACTATTCATTACCATGCATTACTCAATCTACCCGGGACTGATCTCTGGACTGCTCAATGAAAAAGCGCGCACTGATGACCCTCAAGGTAATTCTGATCGGCCTGCTGATGGTTGCCACCATCGTTGCGACGGTGCAACTGGGCATCGACAGCCCGGTTCCCTGGTTGCTCGGCCTGCTGGTCGTTGCCCTCTCTGCTTACAATAAACTGTGTGACAAACACAAATACATCAGATGGAAACAGGAGTACAGTGTCGGCATTAAATCCATCGACAACGAGCATCAGAAACTGCTTGGCCTCATCAATCGATTCCTCACCGCCTCACGGGACCACCCCAGCACCTTTTATGAACAGGAGGCGCTGGAGGAGTTGATCGACTACACCAGATACCACTTCAAACATGAGGAGGCATTGATGGAGAAACACGGCTATCCCGATCTCGAAGCACATAGAAAGGAGCACCAGGCAATGGTGGCGCGTGTCAACGAACTCGTCGAAGACTACAACATACGTGGCCAGGAGGCGCTGGAAGATACCGCTGCTTACCTGAAACACTGGCTGGTCAACCATATTCAGGTCGTCGATCAACAATATAGTGATTTCATGCATCAGCGTGGCGTAACTTAGTTCTGTGATAATTTCTCGAAAACTCTCCTTTCCCCCGGCGTCAGTATCGAAAAAAATCCTGATTCCCGTGATGCTCTGCCTCTCCGCCCTGGTTCAGGCGCATGAGACGGCTCCTGACCCGGAACTCAAGATCGATCTCGACAACGGCGATGATATCAACCAGGTTTGCGCCGGATGTCATGGAGAGTACGGCCAGGGCGGCAAGAGCGGCGAGTATCCGCGTGTGGCTGGCCAGCCGGCTGGCTACACCGCCAAACAGCTCTATCTGTTTCAGAATCGCTCCCGACCCAATATGCCGATGGTCGAGCATGTCGAGGAGCGCGAGATGCCGCCGCAGGACATTGCAGATATCTCGGCCTATCTCAACCGCATCTCCCTGCCGACACGCCTCCTTCCGGTCGACGAAAGTAATCCGGAGTTCGATGCTTATCAGAGGCTGCTGCAGAGCGAAAGAGTGATGCAGATTCCACGCGCCGAAGGCGATATCGACAAGGGTAAAAAGCTCTACAAAAAGGAGTGCAGAAGCTGTCATGGCAAACAGGCTGAAGGCGACGAAAATGACAACTCACCGATGCTTGCCGGTCAATATACGAACTACCTGTGGCGGCAGGTCGACAAGTACCTGAACAAGATCCGCATCCATGATGAAGAGGATCCTGAAGAGGAGTTGCTCGCGGATTTCACGCATGAAGAGATCCGGGACATCTTTGCCTATGTTTCGATACTGGATGATTAGGGGGAGGTTTTAGGTTGTAGGGCGGTAATATCTCAATAACCCCGTGCATGCAAGATGCTGCGGTACACCGAACAATGACTGTCATGCAGCTTGAACATGTTGTGATGCCACACATTGCGCTTGTTTTCCGGTTTGTACCACTGCTTCAGCGAAGCTGGAGGCTTTTCCAGGGTAATGGTCCCTTCGGCATGAACACTGGAAAAAGGCATTGTCAGCAATAGAAAAAATGAATAGGTAAAGCATGGTGTTTTCCTTTTTTGATGTAGCATCTCAACAACTTCATGCATGAAGGAAGGTTGGGATTTTCCTTTTAGGGCTTCCGCCGAATAAATGCTCCTGCGTTTTCGGCACTTCCGCCATCCATGGCGGTCGAAAACTGGGATGTTTTATCAGAGCGCACATGGATGTATTTACAGTGGCGCTGAAAGGCTGATCCCGACCCTGCTCAGACTCGAACAATGCACGGGATTTTTGAGAAGTTACCTTGTTAATATATTAGTATCTCTCTTCATTTAGAATTACTGATTAAGAGCTGCTCAAATTGACTCTTGCTCCTCCATACCCTAAAATTGATGCGGTGATGTTTATATTGGAGGCATCAATATGCGAACCACCCTGACACTCGATGACAGCCTGGCTAATCAGCTTAAAAAACTGGCTCATCATGAAGGAAAGTCATTCAAGGAGATTGTGCATCAAACCCTGCTCATCGGACTTCAGTATGACAAGATTCCACAACGGCAAGGCTACCAACTGACTCCAGTTTCGCTGGGAAAGTTGAGGAGCGGCATAAACCTCGATAAATCGATGCAACTTGCAGATGATCTGGAAGATTCAGCGATTTT
The DNA here is from genome assembly GCA_034717755.1 of Pseudomonadota bacterium. Taxonomy (GTDB): domain Bacteria; phylum Pseudomonadota; class Gammaproteobacteria; order Chromatiales; family Chromatiaceae; genus Sva-25. The sequence goes on from JAYELV010000067.1 coordinate 17,848, forward strand.
GCAGAAACTGGAACAACGAAAATGATCCTGGTCGATGCAAATATACTGCTCTATGCAATCAATACTGAAATGCCGCAGCATAAGGCCGCGAGAGAGTGGTGGGAAAACGTCTTGTCAGCTTCGGTTTTTGTCGGCATCCCCTGGGTGGTAGCGCTTGCCTTTTTGCGTATCAGCACAAATCCCCGCATTTTCTCCAGGCCACTGACGGTAAGGCAGGCAATTGACTATCTTGATGAATGGCTAGCGATGCCATTAACAAACCTTGTTACACCCGGCGACAATCACTGGTCAATTTTCAAAAACCTGCTGATGCAGACAGGTGCAGCAGGTAACTTGAGTACGGATGCACATATTGCAGCCCTTGCAATCGAACAGGGTTACACGGTTTTCTCAGCCGATAATGACTTCAAACGCTTCCCGGGCCTGGAACATCTGAACCCCATCGCAACTGCTGATAATTCAGTCCACGAGGAGAATCCCCCTGCTTTCTAATCGATATCCAATGCCAATCCCGCCATGGTCAAGCGCGTCAAGAAGATGAAAATGGAAAATCTGGAGCTGTTAGCGGATTATGTCTCCCGGCTGAAGCCGCCCGCTGGCCTGCTCGCAGAAGCGGGCTGGAAAAACCCGGATTTTCAATAGCTGAACCCTGTCATTGGCAAGCTCTCAATAAGCCCGTGTGAATACCGTCATTGCGAGGGAGCTTTCACCGATCCTTGATTCAATACGGATCTTGCAGCGTCGTCATCCGGCTTTGGGTTGCCGGATTTCGCTTCCGCTCACCGGCCTACGGCTTTTTCCTGCACGGACTTTTTGAGATGTTACTTGAACCTGTGTTTATCTGTGTGCATCTGTGGTTGATTTCACCTTGTCACTCACCAGGAACAGCCAGATATAGCCGGAAATTCCCGCTGCCAGGGAGGCGAAGAGTATTCCGGTTTTGGCCATCAGCAGCAACTCCTGATTTTCTGAAAAACCGAGTTGAGCGACGAAGATGGACATCGTGAATCCTATTCCAGCCAGCAGGGAAACTCCCATGATCTGACTGAATTTTGTATCTTTGG
>JAYELV010000068.1:0-5338 GCA_034717755.1 Pseudomonadota bacterium
TGGAGCAGCTCCAACAAAAAGCGATCGAGGAGAACAACAAGAAGGCGAAGCTCGCCCTGTTTGAATATGCGCTGGTCTACCGCGATCAACCCCGTTTGAATGCACTCATCAAAGCTGGATTCGCTCCCGCCAAAAACCCGCAAAAGGGAGTGCATCTGCTGAACAAAAAACACTTCATGCCCTATGAGCTGAAACACCCTGGCGCTGTGCTGCGGCAAACCGATCAATATGGCGTCGATTTTCGCAATCTCTTCAACCAGACACCATTGATGGTCGCCAGCCGCCTCGGCAACGAGACCCTGGTCAGAGAGTTGCGGGAACGGGGGGCGAATACCGAGCTGATCAATAACGGCGGATTCAACGCCTTCCAGATTGCCCTGGAGCAGGCGCTGAATGACCCCAAGTACAGCAACAATAAACTGGCTGCCGTTTATCGCCTGCTGGAACCAGAGTGCATCGATATCCAGGTGGATGAGCGTCTCATCAAGCTTGACAAGCGCTCCATGGAGTTCCTCATGCTCAGCCTGATGATGGCGATGTTCTATACCCGCATGGGAGATGCAATCCGTCGATTAGGGGGGGCCTTCCAGAGCAGTGACTTCACCCAGGCGCTGGCGCATTTTCCGGAGCATATCCTGCCTGTGCGGCGCAAAAAACGCCCTTACATCTCCAGTATCCTGTCGAAGAACGAGGTCAGCCGCGACGACAAATACAACCGCAAGCTGTTTCTGCGCATCAAACGCGGCCACTACATCATCAATCCGCAATTGAGCCTGCGGGTGGAAGGCGAGTGGCAAAACATCTATGCGCTGCTCTCATTTGATATGGTCGCTTCTCTGCATGAAGAGCGACATCCGTTTTGGATTGAAAGTTACGACCCCAATGCCGCGGCGAAGCAGCACATCGAGCGATTTGCAGCCAAAGTCAGTCAGTACACCGAGAGTGGACTTTGGGAAAATGAGTTTTAAGTTAGGCCTGCTCCCCTCGGGACATCTGCACTGCTTCACCTCAATCGATGAGGATTCAACAAGCGAAACCGCTCAGGCCGACCCCGTCGGCAAGGCATTTTCACGCAGTACAGGCGAGGGTCTATTCACCCTCGCAGCCATAAAAAATAGCGCCGGCCTCTCCCCCTCTTTGCAGTACTGGCGCAGTTTTTCCCGCGAATACCTGAGCGACCGCTGCCTGTTGACTGAATCCGATCCTCAACAGCCTGAGCCTGTCGAGCCATTGACGGCCGCCGAAACCGCGCCTCTGCTGCTGGGGGCGCCACCGATGCGTGGCGCTGAGTATCTCACAGCCCCTGTACTGCAGGAGATCCGCTGCCTGCTCGATCACTGGGTGTGTGAACAGATACAGAGTCTCGGCGGGCTAGGCGTCCTGCTTGCCAAAAGCGCGCCGCAGTGGCATCAGCTGGGCCGCGTCTGTTTTCATCTGGCGGAAAACAAGAGCGATCCCGATTACCCCTTTGCCTTCATGGCGACTTACGCCCCCGAACTATCAGAGCAGGGCCGCGTTCGGCATCAGCCCCTCGGTCGCGCCCTGCAGGAGTACGCGGGAGCGAAAAATAAACAGGCGTTGATCCGTCTACTTTCACCTGTTCAGCTCGCCGCTGAATCCAGCGCCGTGATCAAGGATCTGGTCGATAGCGGAGACATCTATCACCCGCTGGCCTGGTCGCCCGCAGAGGCCTATGCGTTTCTCAAGGATGCGCCCGGGTATGAGCAGTGCGGTGTGGTGGTGCGTTTGCCTGACTGGTGGAAAAAACGCAGTAGACCGCGCGCCGGCATCACCATTGGTGAGAGCAGGCAGAAGATTTTCAATGCCGGTTCACTGCTGGATTTCAAACTGCATATTGCACTGGGGAGTGAGCAACTCAGCCAGGACGAGCTGAAAAAACTGATGGCAGCAGGTGATGGCCTCATTTTTATGAAGGGGCAGTGGATCGAGGTGGATCAGGAGAAACTCAGTGAAGCCCTGGCCCACTGGAAATTAGTACAGGCAGAGACGGCTGATGGCGGCCTCACCTTTGCCCAGGGGATGCGGCTGCTTGCAGGAGCGCCTGCCGACCTGCAGGATGCCGCCACGGATGAGAGCCGGGATTGGTCATTTGTGCAACCGGGAAAATGGCTGGCCTCGCAGCTGGAGGCATTGCGCTCGCCCGATCAGGCGCAGCAGATCAATCCGGGCAGCGCGCTCAAAGCAACCCTTCGACCTTATCAACAGCAGGGCGTGAACTGGTTGTGGCTGCTCTCCCGACTGGGCCTGGGCGCATGTCTGGCGGATGACATGGGATTGGGGAAAACCATGCAGGTCATCGCACTGCTGCTGGCGATGAAAAAGCGACGCAGTGACAAACCCTCCCTGCTGGTGCTGCCTGCATCGCTGATTGGCAACTGGAAAACAGAGCTTGACTGTTATGCCCCCTCTCTTCATTGTCTCTTCATTCACAGCTCCCAGCTGAGCAAAAAGGCAATGGATGAGATAGCGCAAGACCCTGCAGCGCTAGAAGATATTGACCTGGTGCTGACCACCTACGGGACGCTCATGCGTCAGGAGTGGCTCCAACAGCAGGAGTGGCGACTGCTGGTGCTGGATGAGGCCCAGGCAATCAAGAACCCGGCAGCCAGACAGAGCAAAGCGGTGAAGCGCCTCGAAGCCGAATCCCGTATTGCACTGACCGGCACGCCAGTGGAAAACCGGCTGTCGGATCTGTGGTCACTGTTTGATTTTCTGAACCCGGGCCTGCTGGGATCGGCCACGCGCTTCAAGGGGTTTGCGAAATCACTCTCCGAGCGCAGCACCGATCAATATGCACCGCTGCGCAATCTGGTCACCCCCTACATCCTGCGCCGCCTCAAAAGTGATCGCTCCATCATCAGTGACCTGCCGGAGAAGACCGAAGTCGCCGCCTACTGTGGTCTCAGCAAAGCCCAGGCAGTGCTCTATCAGCAGGCCGTCGAACAGATGGCGCAGGCCATCGAGACCCTGGATGGCATCAAGCGCCGTGGTCTGGTACTCTCCTACCTGCTGCGATTCAAGCAGATCTGCAATCATCCGTCACAACTGCTGGGTGATGATGACTACGAGCCGAAACAGAGCGGTAAATTTCAGCGCCTGGCCGAACTCTGTGAAGAGATCGCCTCACGCCAGGAGAAGCTGCTGGTTTTCACCCAGTTCCGTGAAATGACCACTCCGCTGGCAAACTTTCTGGCGCAGCAGTTCGGCCGCTCCGGCCTGGTGCTGCATGGCGGAACCGCAGTCAAGCAACGCCAAAAACTGGTTGAACAATTCCAGCATGAAGAGGGGCCGCCCTTCTTTATTCTATCGCTCAAGGCGGGAGGGACAGGCCTCAACCTGACGCAGGCATCACATGTCATCCATTTTGACCGCTGGTGGAATCCGGCAGTGGAAAACCAGGCCACGGACCGCGCCTTTCGCATCGGCCAGAAAAAAAATGTGCTGGTGCACAAATTTGTCTGCCAGGGAACGGTGGAAGAGAAAATAGACGCCCTGATCCATGAAAAAACGGCCCTCGCCAATGACCTGCTGGAGGGTGGCGCCAACACCCTGTTGACAGAGATGGATGACAAGGCGCTGCTGAATCTGGTATCCCTTGATATCGAAAAAGCGCGAGTCTGATGAAACGAAGCAGCAATTCTAAATGTAGAGAGATATTCACCACGAAGCTCACGAAGACCACGAAGAATCAAATGCATATAATACTGTCTTCGTGCTCTTCGTGCTCTTCGTGGTAAGAATCTTTTAAGATGTCGGCACTTTATTGGTACATTGAGAATTGCTGGAAACGAAGGGATGAGACAGAAATTAAAGTACTAAGAGGTAAAACAGAATGAGTTATTACGGATGGGCCCCCTACGTTCCGGTAGCAAAACGGCGCGCCAGAGCGGCCAGAGAGATGAAAAAACTGCTCAACCAGGGAATGAAAATTGAACCCATAAAGACCCAGGGGCTGAAGATTGCGCGTACATTCTGGGGAGAAGCCTGGTGCAACCACCTGGAAAAATTCAGTGATTATCAAAATCGCCTGCCCAGGGGGCGAACCTATGTGCGCAATGGTTCGGTTTGTCATCTGGCCATCTCGAAGGGAAAAATTGAAGCCATCGTCAGCGGCTCGCAACTCTACAAAATCGACATCAACATCACCCCGCTCTCCACGAACGCATGGAAAAATGTCCGTCAGCAATGCGCAGGAGAGATTGGCTCCATGCTGGAACTCCTGCAGGGACGCCTCTCAGATAATGTCATGAAAATCGTGACCGATCAGGAGAAGGGTCTATTCCCCAAACCCGGTGAGATAAAGCTCGCCTGTAACTGCCCGGACTGGGCGGAGATGTGCAAACATGTCGCCGCCGTCCTCTATGGCGTTGGCGCCAGACTGGATCATCAGCCGGAACTGCTTTTTTTACTGCGCAACGTCGATCAGGAAGAGCTGGTTTCAGAAGAACTCAATATGCAGACAGCGACGGCGGGAAAAGGAAATCGCAGACGCCTGGCCGGGACGGATCTTTCCAGCGTGTTTGGCGTGGACATCGAGGAACCGCGAAAACCTGTCCGCAAAAAAACAGCAGTCAGCAAAAAAGCCATGACAAAAACCGGCAGCAAGAGAGCCAAAAAACCATTTACCCCGACAGCAGCGACAGTCACCAGGCTACGCAAGCGATTCAAGATGAACACATCCAAATTTGCAACCCTGGTTGGCGTAACAGCTCCCACGTTAAGCAAGTGGGAAAATAGCAGTGGCAAGCTCAATCTTCGCCAACGCAACCTGGACGCACTCATCAAAGTGGCTGAATTGACGCCGCAGCAGGCCATAAGGGAAGTCATGCGTATTCGACGGGAATGAAGGAGTCAATCTCACATGGAGTCCAGTACATAAATGCACAAATAACTATAAGCAGAGGCGCTGTCAAAACGCCGTCATTCCGGCAGTCTTTTAGCCGGACTAAAGCGCTTGCGCTTTGAACGCCTAAAGGGCGGCCCGAAGGGTGAGCGAAGCGAATAATCCATGTGTGTTCACTAACGTCTCAATAACACAGTGTAAATGCCGTCATTGCGAGGGAGCCTAAGCGACTGCGGCAATCTCCAAACCGGATTGCCGCGTCGCTTTCAGCTCCTCGCAATGACACCTGTTTTAACAAAATGTATTGTATGCACGGTGTTATTGAGATATTACTGTGTTCAGTAACATCTCAATAACTCCGTGCAGGAAAAACCTGTAGGCCGGATGAGCGGAAGCGAAATCCGGCAACCCAAAGCCGGATGACGGCGCTGGAAGATCCGTATTGAATCAAAGGTCGGTGAAAGCGCCTTATCC
>JAYELV010000069.1:0-18874 GCA_034717755.1 Pseudomonadota bacterium
ATACTCCAAGCGGTCATTGGAGAATCATGGAAGGAACCACCGCCGACATCTTTTGCAGTACTGGTTATCGTGATGCTGCTGTTGCTGACTCCGCTGAGAAACAGTTGATGCAAATCCGGTAGAATCGCAATACTATTTCCCCATTATGTGTCGTGAACATACCACCATATTTCGGCGCATACGTCAGTTGCGCTTCAACGTCTCACTGGGGGATTCTCCAAAGTGCTTGCGGTACGCGACAGAAAGGCGTCCAGCCTGGTTGAAACCAAGGTCGCTTGCCAAACTGATGACGTTCGCTTCAGATGGTGAGGACGCCAACAGAATGTCACGCAGTTTATGGAGCCTGATCAGCTGAAAATAGCCGTAAGGTCCTACACCTAGTGACTCGCGAAAAGCGTGATACAGCGTCCGCGGGGAGACGCCGAGCGACCTGGCGAGCGTATCGACCTCAAGGGGCTTCTCCAGATCGTACCGTGCGAAGAGATGCTCTGTCTTCTTGATCAGCTGGAAATGAGGTGTGGCGAGTAAGGCTCCCTTTTTTAAATATGCGGTCTCATCCAACCAGGGCTGCAGCACTGCTTCCAGGTCGGTCAAAATGCGGTCGCGCCACAGCAACGCATCCTGCTGCGAGGAGTCGCCGGGAATGTCAGCCAGCTCCCGCGCCGCGAGCGTCGCCTGGTGACAGCTCAGTTGCAATTTCAACAGATGCCGCCTGGGAACACGTTGCATCGAACTCCCCGCCACGCACCAGCCTAGGAGTTCCACCAGCGCCTCATCCACCCGCACAATAAGTGAGGAGAGTCCCTTCGGTACGATGTACTCAAATTCCTCTCCAGACTGCCATAGCAATGCATCTCCGAAATCAAGCTCGTGTCCACGAAACAGTGCCCGGGAATCGCTTTTGAGAGCCATCCCGAAAGCGATGCCACTTGCCTGATAGCTTGTATGCTGCTCCATCTTCGCACCATTGTGATCCCAGGCCAGCTGCACCCCGGAAAGCACCACAAGCGTGGAACTAAAATCGAGTTGGCCGGGCGACAACTGCAATACGTCGAGCTCCCAGCCAGGACTCTCTTCAATGTAAGCTTCGATTGTCTCGAAATGCTGCTCTTCGACTTTCAAGCCGCTATCCTCACAGACTGATCCGGTAATCCGCCGACACTGGCGTAAAATGAATACAATCGATTATTAGAGAAAATCAGTCATCACGCAAGAAAATCATCTTTACAATCATGGACAAGTCTCACTTTCACCCTACTTTTGCACTATTCGCATAGCCTGTCGATTTCAGGAACTCTATACTTCCAATTCAGGAATTCAGCCATATCGATGATATGAGAGCGAGCAGCATACGAATCACAGGGAGCCGGCGCGTTCGGCGGGCATCGGTGCTTGCTACCGTGGTCACTGTAATCACACCTTTGCCGGCTTATTCGATTGCTCCTGGCGACCTCCTGAGTATCGATGGAGCCCTGCACAGCATCGTCCAGCATGGCCGCTACAACAACGCCACCAACAAGAAAAACAAGCAACTGAAACAGGAGACCGGCGCTGCAGCCATGATCGACCTGGAAGTCGCCATCACGCCGACCCCGGCAGACACTCTGTTTACGAACTTTCGCTTTGCCGCCGGAAACGCCCTCAACAATGTCGGTGGAGTGCAGTTGCCACCCTATAACGGCCTCCTCGCCGACGATGTCATCGATATCAACGACAGTGGCCGTAACTTCATCCTCGAGGCCTGGTACCGGCGCAAATTTTCCCCGGCTGCCAATACAACTGTTTCAGTGAGCGGTGGAATCCTCGACTCCACACGCTACATCGATGAGAACCGCTATGCCAATGACGAGGACTCACAGTTCATGATGTCGGCCTTTTCCGTGCCGGACAACAAGCCCGGCGCACCATCATACGACCCGGGTGCAGCCGTTGAACTCTACATCGATGACTGGTCGTTCAAGGGCGTCTACCTGAAGGCTACCAATGACATCATGAAAGATTTCGACTATTTTGGCTTCCAGGCAGGATACCACTACATGACGCCTCGGGGGGCGGGCAACCTGCGTCTTCTGGGCTATTCCGCCGAGGGCAGGGTCAGGGAGAAGAACCAGGTGCCTTATGACGCCACCATGCACGGTCTGGGGGTGTCGATCGATCAGCAACTGGGAGAGGATTGGGGCGTCTTCCTGCGGGCGCATCTGCAAAACGAGCAGGCGCCTGTCGTTTACGACAGGGACATATCCACTGGCGTCAGCATCAGCGGAAGCCACTGGGGAAGGCCGGATGACGTGCTCGGCATCGCCTATGCTCACCTGCAGGGAACAGGCAAAAACAACATCGATTCCTCGAATGTTGGCGAGGCCTACCTGAAATTCCAGCTCCTGAAATCTGTCGATTTCACCATTGATCTACAGTACCAGAAGGATCACACCGTCATCGCCGGTGATGATCCGCATGCCTGGTTTCTGGGCGGACGGCTGAACCTGGAATTCTGATCCGTTGAGCACGATTTGATCGCATTTTTCTGCTTCTACCACGTCACTCGTGCGCGCAGTCCCAGAACGGCAAGCAGGTCGCGCTGCGGATTCGAGGAGGGATTTGCTATCAGTTGAATACCAGGAGTCAGCGACAGCCGTTTGGTGATCTGCATCCTGCTGTAAAATTCGGCGGTGAATTGTGTTTTGAGCCCGGCGGCCGAAGGCTTTCCGACTCCAAAGGCGAGTCCTGCCGAGTCCTGCGCCCAACCGAAGGCTCCATTGTAGGCGATGCCTCCCATGACGAGGTGCTTCAGCAGTGCCGCTCCCCCGCTTGAGTAGCCGTAACGTCCGAATACCACGAGATGGCTGCCGAAGGGCTGCGTCGCAGTAAAACCCGCCCCCCAGCCCTCCGGACGCCCCAGCGCCGTGCGTGCATCTGTGTGCCAGACGGTGGCGTGATAATCAGGCGCCAGTGAATTCTTTTTGCCATCCTTGAGGAAACCCGGATCCCACCCGATCTCCGCGATCTTGAAATACTCGCGGTCGTCAAAGAAGGTATCGAAACCCGAGCGAGCCGGGTTGCCGTTTGCATCCTGGAGACCTGCGACGATGTAGATATCCTCGCGGGGACGAATCTCGGTGGAAATCCCCAGTCCGAACTGCGGCCAGGCGATCGTCGGATTCAGCGCAATGGCGGCATTTGTGAAGGCGGTTTTCGGACTCTTGAAGGGAAAGTAATCGAAGTAGCCAAAGGGCAGTTGTTTGCCGATACGGACACTGAAGCGATCCTTGATAAACTCCTGCTCCCACCAGAGTTCTGCGAGTGATGGATCGAACTCGCCAAAGCCGATTCCCGTGGGAACACCTGCACCGATCTCTGCCGAGAGCGACTGCGGAACGACTTCGCTCCACAGCCGGTGCCGGTTCTCGATGCGAAAGCCCAGCCTGCCGGGGTGCTCTCCCCCACGATCCAAAAGAGCCCAGGTCGCCAGGGCCTCGAAGATCCCCCCGCTTGCCTGGTTGCTGCGCCCGCTCAAACTCTCCGAGGCGACCTGGTAGAGCGGCGTATAGGCAATGCTGAAATCAAAACCGTGCTGCTCGCTGAGGTTCCGCTTCATCCGGTACCAGGGCTCAAAATAGGAGTCGAGACCAGGGAGAGGCTGGCGCGCCTGCTTGGCTTCATTGGCTTCCTGAATTATCTCGGGAATGCCCGCAGGATTACGAGAGGCATCGGCCCTTGCCTGCGGGGCAAGACCAGCAACCAGGATCAGCGGGAACGCCAGCGTGGCAATCTTCAGCATGGCATCAATCCCGATATATCGGGTATATGCTGGCTGGCATCTTGTCACCACCAATCCTGGTTACTTTGACAAATGCTCGATGATGGTATCAAATGCATTGAGGTTAAAACCATCAAAAAAGGCACTCGATGAAACAGGTTGAGATGATTGTCTAATAATTGCAATATCTTTGTTTTTATTCATATATATCCATTGACCGTTAACACCAATTGCTGAAAACGCTTCTTTTCCTTTGGTGTGTCTCACCCAAAATTGCGCTCTATAACTCCAATCTTTGTCAGCCATTATTCCAGAAGACATCGGTCCATTGCTAAAAGCATCTATATTACCGCCAGCAGCTATGTCTTCAATTATAGGTTCAGATACGACTTGTTCTCCTTTTATATTTTTACCATCATTCAACATCATCATTGCAAATCTTGTTAAATTTTTTGGTGATGTATTAAGTCCACCACCTGCAATCAAGGTTCCCGCAGGATCTAACAGTACATAAGTATCTCCATCTGTTCCTATTTTCCCCCAAATTCTTTCTGTTAAATTTGTTTGGAATGATTTGTTTGTTACCTTATTTGTCGCCCAATTCAGCACATCGGTTTTTGGTGTTTGATAGCGAAATTCACTTCCGTGTTCTAATCCTTTTTCTTTGGAGACTCCCTCTAAAAAATCATACATATTTGCCGCATATACTTTACCTTCTTGCTTGTTTCCTAAACCTAAAATAGCAATGTATAAAAAGTAGTCGGAGTCAGGATCTGATTCCACTTCTGAAAAAGCCATTGAATTGGTCATATTCAACATTTGTCTAAATGTTGCATCATTAAAGGCACTTGCATTTTCAAGTTCAGGTACAAGCGTTGCTATTTTATCATCTTCAGATACCAAACCGTCTTCGACTGCCATTAACCCAAGTAAACCCGCGAAAGATTTTGTAACCGACATCATTTGATGAGGCTGATCTGGAGTCATTCCATTTAAGTAATTTTCATAAACAACTTTACCACCTTTAATAACCACAAAAGAATCGGTATATGCTTGTTCTAAATAATCATCCATGCTTACTTTTTCATTTGTTTCTGGATTGCTTATTAGTAAATTATCAATGCTATTGTCTATTTTTTTATTGATTTTCGATGCTACTTTTGCATTTTCCACCTTAGCAGTTGGATAAACATTTCTCATATGTAAATACGACCAACGATTAAAAGGTGGTGTTACAATTGCGTTTGATTTATCAACTCTTTTATCTGCTGCAGGTGGAAATCCTTCCATTAAGCCTAACTCTTTTGCAGTTGCAAATTCATTTACTGAAGGATTTGCAAAGAGTAGTGTTGTAAATGCCATCAACACGCTTGCTGCTGCTAGTTGTTTCATGTCTATTTCCTCTTATTAAATTGTGTATTCGAAGTTGATCCTTTACAGGAGAGATTCAATCAGTGCTCAGGATTTGCGCTATTTTTTGATATAAAGGCGTCATCAACTCATCAGTATCATCATGAGAGCCTGGCGTAGACGCAACACGCACGATCACTACTTTTGCTTCAAAATCGATGAACAAATTTTGTCCGTAGATACCGGCAGCCTGGATGGAAGGCTTCTCACCTGCAGCAACCCACCATTGATTTCGATAGGCGCCGCCAGGAAGCCAATAGCTGTCTTTTTCGCCTTTTTTGAATGTCTCTTTGTCGCCATTAAAACGCGAATCGGCAATGAACTCTTCAGAGACGATGCGCTCTCCTGCGTAGTGACCACCCTGTTGAATCATGAGCCCGAACCGCGCCAGATCGCGGGGCGTCAAATTCAGACCACCTGTCGAGAGCGCTTTTCCCCAGCCGTCGAGCAGCATAAAGCCATCATCTTCAAGCATGAGTTTGGTGATGATCTCGTCATTCAGAAGTTGTGTATAAGATTTGCCGCTAACGCGCTCGAGCAACCAGCCAAGAGCGTCGGTGACCGGTGCGACATACTGAAACTGCTCTCCATGTTCATTGGCTTTCTTCATTGTCGGCAGGAACTCATAAGCTGAACCGACTTGCGCACTCGGTGCGAATCCACTGGATATGACATAGCGCTGGAAAACGCCATTCGGATCAGCCATGGCTTCGGGGGATTCATCCCAGGCAACACCCACCTCCATATCCATCATCTGGCGAATGGTGGCATCGCCATAACCAGACTTCTCCAATTCCGGAAGATAGTGGGCAACGTTTTTTTCATAGTCGATCAAGCCGCGTTCTTCGAGTATCCCAACAAGGGTTCCGGTGAAAGACTTGGTGATGGAGAAGAGCGTGTGTGGAGACGCAGCAGTGGCGCCGTTCCAGTAGCGCTGATAAACAATCTTGCCTTGATGCAGGACCAGGAAGCCGTCGGTGTATGCCGCTTTAAGAAAATCATCGAGCAACATCTCTTTCCCGTTAGGTCCCTTCACCATGATATGTGAAAGAGCACCGACGATCTCCTTCTCAAAACCTTTTCCCTGCAATGAACTGCGTGTGAATGGCTTCGATGGAAAGAGTTCCCGGGTATGCAGATAGGCATATCGGTTATATGGTGGTGTCAGCCAGTTCGCTTTCGTAACCAGATTCTCTTCTACAGGCGGGAACCCTGCCATGAGTTGCTGTTCAACAGCGCTTTTTGGCGCCTGGGCATGCACTCCCAGAGAGATTGAAAAAAGCGCTCCGAGTGAGATAAGTCGTGTTGATGATTTGGAAAAACCCATCGTTTTTCTCCTTTGTTTGTAAGTTCTCAATAACCCCGTGCAGGAAGCAGGGTTGGGGTTTGCGTTTCAGGGCTGTATAAAACAGGGATGTTTTATCCAGAGCTTACAGGGATGTATTCACGCGTCCCTGAAATGCTGGCCCCAACCCTGCACAGGCTCAACCAATGCACGGACTTATTGAGCAGTTACCTTTGTTTTAGCGGGTTAGATACCCGATGATGGCGTCAAATGCATTGACGTTGAATTCATCGTACTTGTTCGCAGATGCCTCTGGTTGTGACGACTGTTTGATGATCGCGACATTGCGCTTCACATCCAGGTAGATCCACTGTCCGTTTACGCCGATTGCAGAAAAGGACTCATGGTCTTTGGTGTGGCGCACCCACCACTGGGCGCGATAGCTCCAGTCCTTGTTGCCCATTACGCCTGCGGATGCAGGGCCTTTGCTGAAGGCCTCAATGTTTGCTCCATCCGACAATTGCTTGATAACCGCAGGATCAACAACCTGTTGTCCGTTGAACTTGCCGTCGTTGAGCATCATCACGGCAAACCGCGCCAGATCATTGGGCGTGGCGTTCAGGCCACCGCCGGCAAACAGGGTGCCATTGCGATCCAGCAGGACATAGGTTTCGCCGTCCGTGCCCAGTTTTGACCACAGCGTCTGGTAGAAATAATCCTGAAACGAATTACCCGTGGCGCGATTGGTGACCCAGTTCACAACATCCGTCTTGGGTGTTTGATAGTGAAAAATGTCACCGTCTTCATGCCCCTCTTCCGTTGGCAGGGTCGCGAGATATTCGTAAATGCTGTTGGCCGGGATCTCCTCGGGCGGCGCCGCTTTGAATCCCAGCACCTTGGTGTACTGGGTGATTCCTGAATTGGGATCGGCATACTCCTCGGAGAACCCCACCGATGCCGTCATATCAAGCACATGTCTGAACGTAGCCTGGCCAAAACCACCGGAGGCCTTCAGCTCAGGCACATACTTTGTCACCGGGTCGTCTTCACTCAACAGCCCGTCAGACACGGCCATCAGGCCGAACAGCCCGGCAAAGGATTTGGTCACCGACATCATCTGGTGGGCTGAATCCGCATTCATGCCGTTCAGATAGCGTTCCCAGACAATGGCATCTCCCTGAATGACTACCAGTGAATCCGTGTAAGACTCTCTCAGCCAGGTCGGCATGTCGACGACTTCGCCGTTTTCGCGCTTGACTTTCAGGCTGTCGATGCCGCCATCAATTTTCCTGTTGATAGCTACCGGTTGATTGGCTGTCGGAATATTGGCCGTGGGGTAAAGCGAGCGCATGTTCTGGTAAGACCAGCGATTATAGGGTACGCCAAACAGCGCGTTGCTTCGGTCGACGCGCTTCTCTTCAGACGGTGGAAAGCCCTGCATCAGGCCCAGTTCAGCATGGGTCGCGAATTCGTTCTCAGCAGCGGCCACTGACGATACTGCTATCGCCGTGCTTGCGCCCACAGTGATTGCGCAGATTTGCAGTGCATGAACAAAGCGTGTTGTTTTGAGTTTTGTGGATTGAAAGCCAAGCATAAAATTCTCACCTTATCATTTAGTTAAAGAAATAGGAGATGCCAAATTTGAACTGCCATACCGGACCCTCATCCGGCCGCACAGCCAAACTATAAGCTCCGATCGACAGGTCCAGGCCATCGCCATTGCCCAGTAAAATGGTTCGTCCGGCTGTCAGCCCCAGCGGCAGCGTGAACTTGTCTCCTGAGCCGGCCTTCCAGTTATAGCTCATGGAGTTGTTGTACCCTACATAGGCGCCCGGAAGCTTTTCAAAGTTGTAGAGTATGATGGGCTGAACAGTAGCGAGGCTGAAATCTTCCTGCCCCCAATGCTGTGACGCGATCGCGCCCAGCGCCCAGTTGCCGGTGCCACCGAAGATGACTCCCGCCAGGCCCCCACCCCAGCCAGGCCCCGCCTGGCGCTCGGAAGTGCGGGTTCTCAGGGAGACCTGTGGACCAACGCCCCACTTGAATCCCTCAGTGGCTTTTGGCGAGAAAAAGTACTGCAGCATGATGTCGCTCAAGCCCCACCTGTTACCCTCTTTGGGGAGTGGATCGGGGCTGATCCGGGGCAGCGTCACCCCCGGCTCCACGCCGACGATGGGTATGATTGCCCTGGCAATCATGTTGAAGTCGGTGTTGTTCTTTATCGAATAGACAGGCTGGATCTGGAAACCGTAGGCCGTATCGTCTTCCGGCCCGCCGCCAAAACCGATGGTGTTGTCGGTCATGATTGCCTTGACATCTCCCAGTGGATCCTGGGCTTTACGAGCCATCTCAGCAACCGCATCCGCCGACGCATCCGCGTGAGTAATCGTTGGAGCAACGCAAGTCATGGCCAGCGCAAGAGTAGCTGGTATCGAATATCTCATTCTGTTTCCTGTTGTTGATAAAACCCGATATTACCCCGTCAGACTGATCCGGACTATGCGAATAGTGCAAAGTAGAGAAACTACTCCTGCTCACCCGATGATCTGTTAATCATTAGTGTCATCACCAATTGAATCGATACCGTCAATACAAATATGCCGTTCATAATGACGACCGGAGTAAGTCCCAGCAGATAGGCATAGATCTCGTACAAGCCGCCGGAGATCAGCGTGATCACCAGCATCGAGACCGACAACCCCTCGGTTGTACGGGTCGTTGCGGTTTTAATGACCTGCGGAAGAAAACTCCACATGAGGAAAAAACCGGCCGCATATCCAATTAAGTCAAGCATGATCAATTTCTCAAAGAGTTCTTTTATAAACGGTTCAACACAGGGCCATACTGGACGCAAGGTGCTGCTTTGATGATTGCCTGTTCCAGGTATTTCGTTTTGCGCAAGCGCGAAGACATTCATTGTACAATACCAAATCGGCATGTTTAGGAGTTCAACCCTGGAATGAAACGGTGAATAAAACACAGGAAAAAATCGAATCACGGGCACTGCGCGCCTCTGCGTGGGGCTATCTCTTCATGGCGCTGCTTGGAGGTCTGTTTTTCTACTTGGCGCGGTCGGAAGCCATACTGCTCGATGGCATCTACTCCTTCATCTCGCTGCTGATGACCTTTCTCGCGCAGCGGGTCTCCCTGCTGGTGCATACCCCCTATACCGACAGTTTCCATTTCGGCTTTGCCCACTTTGAGCCCCTGCTCAACGTGGTGAGGATTCTGCTCATTCTGGCCATCACCGGTTTTGCCACAGTCTCTGCGATTGTTGCGCTGTTGAGTGGTGGGCGGGCGCTGAATGCGGACACCGCGGTTATCTACGGGTTGGTCGCGGCTGCGGGTTGTCTCGCCATGGCCTGGAGGCAGCGCCGTGCTTCGCGCCAGGCCACATCTCCGATTCTCGCTGTCGATGCACACAACTGGCTCATCGATGGCGTTTTGAGCTCAGGTGTTGCAGTCACATTTTTCGCCGCCTACCTGCTGCGAAGCTCTGCCTATGCCGACTGGATAGCCTATGTCGATCCACTGCTGGTGATTGTGATGGTGGCATTGCTGCTGCCGACGCCGCTCAAATCCCTGGGTGAAAACCTGCGCGAGGTTCTGATGCAGGCGCCGTCACCAGAGATGCAAGCAGAGATCAGGCAAAAAATCGTGCAAGCAGTCGAACCTGTTGCTGAAGAACAGCTTTATATCCGCATGCTTCCAGTCGGACGATTTCTCTACCTGCAGGTGCATATCCTGCTGCCTGCAGATGCACCACTGCAGGGAATCGAGGAATGCGACCGTGTCCGTGAACGCATCCACGAGGGTTTAAAAGAGCTTCATCCGCGGCTGACCCTGGATGTGGTCTTCACTGCCGACGAGCGTTGGCTGGGGTTGGAGATGGCTTAGTCGTTATCGCGCCTCGATGATGGAGCGCTTGATCTCATCTCCATACGCAGCTCGATTGCGCCGGCGGAAATCATCCAGTAAATCCGGAAATGCGATGTGGCCACCAGGACCGACCACCGTATCCAGTTGAGAACGGACATACACCTCCACGGAAACTTCAAATTCATTTGCCAACTCCTGCTTGATCGCTTGCCGCTGTTCGCTGTCGAACAGCTCTGTTCCGCGCACTTCGAGCAGCAGGTGATAGTCATCATCAAGAATTGTAATCGACCAGCCATGCAGCCAGTAATCTCTGCTCTCCAGCCAAGTCCGTGCAAATACCGCGATACTCTTCATTTTATCCGTCACTTCCACAGGCAGGTCTCCGGATTGAGGCATAGTGAATTCGGTACGCAAACTCCCCAGACTGTCACTCAACTCCGATATCTCCTGCTGCACCAGCAAGCGGGTCTTCTTCCCCTCTGCTACCTGATTCTGAATCAATATTTCGAGTTCTTTTATCTCCTCGATGGCAAGCTGCCTCACCCCGGATATTTGAGCAATTAGAATCATCAGCGGGCCGGAAGGAATGAGATTCAGACTCTCCAGACGGATGCCGCGTCTCTCTCCCAGGTATTCGCGCATAATCTGCTCGGCACTCTGCAGTGTTGCCAGTCTCAGATCACCTGTTTCAGTCGTTGAAATCCCATCCAGCGTCTGCTCAACGAACTGGTTGATCGATCCTGACGCTGAAACATCATGGGTCACCGTGGTGCGAATGAACAGCCTGGTCGGTTGCCCGGTGATCTCCGCCAGGCGTTTTTCAATGGCGCTAATGGTTCTTGGAGCCACGACATCGGGAGCATTGACGTCTGCCCGCACCAGTATGCCGCCATCTTTATTCTCGATAACAAGTTTCTCTAAATTGGTGATTCGCAGCGAGGAGAATTCCTTTTGAAGCATGATTGCGACCTGTTTTTGAAGCTGTCGATCTGTGTATAGTTTGACGAGTTCAAAACTTAGCAGTGAGGTGACGATGACGAATCCCAGCAGCGCGACACCAAAACGCCTGACGATCTTTCTGCCCTCCTTCAGGCGGAATGCCTGCGACATGCCCGCAACGTGGAAGACAAGCCCCGAGACCAGCAATATCGAGAGGAAATTCGTGAAAAAGAGCAGAAAGGATCCTGCGGCGCCACCGTATGCGCCGAGCGCAAGGCACATTCCGCAATTGGCAAGGGGCGGCACTATCGCGGTGGATATCGCGACGCCGGGTAGTGCTGGACTCAATTTTTCATCGATCAGGGCGTAGGCCCCCGCAATGCCGGCCAGGACAGCGACAAGCAGATCTGCCACGCCTGGCTCTGTGCGGCTCAGCATCTCCGGCGTTATATCAAAATAGGATGGCAAGGTTATACCCAGGATGAAGCCCATGCCGATCGAAACCAAAACGCCAAGCGCCTCGGAACGCGCAGCAAGGCCGATGAGAGATGGAATTCCACGCAGCAGTCCCAATGCCAGCCCCAGGATCGGCGTCATCAGCGGCGCAACCAACATGGCGCCGATGACCACCGCAGTGTTGTTCATCGCGAGCCCGAATGCGGCGATCAGCGTGGAAACAGCGACCAACAGGAAAAAAGCCCTGCGCGGATCTGAACCCTGCCTGAGTTCTTCATAGACTTTCTGTTTGCGCTGGTCAGTGATAGAGATCGAAAACTCCATGTATGATGCCCTGTGTTTCGAGTAATGGATACTGTAGTTTTGTTACTTGAGTATAGACCCTTGAGGATTCTGACAGATAAATTCATCTCATACGCGAGTATGATTGCATCATTGATCTATTTCATACTTAGCTATTGACATGCCATAGGGCTTTATCCTTTGTACTTTCAATGACTGCAATGGAGCAGTGGCGGTCAATCGCTGAATCAGCGATCTGAGCAGATTTGGAGGGTTGTGGCGGATGGCTGCCACATACTCATAAGAGACATTCAAATGTTCAAAGTTTAAGGCGATGATTTATGCAAACGACCATTCGATTCCAGGATTGAACTGGCGTCATTAGACAAATCTGTAGCGTTGGATCACTACTTCTCAAAGCCACTGGAGCGTACTATCGATACACATCTTCCAGGCTGGCTGCATTCTTGAGCATAACACTGAGGAAGTCGCCCGCTACAGGGCGATTACCGCTGGGATCGAAGACGATGCTCTCCACGCCGATGCTGCGCAGTCGCTCGACGCTTTCAGACGCAGGCTCGGCCTCCCACAGCATCCACTTCGCCGGGTGCTCTTTGAGTAACTGCGCTAGCTCTGCCCACCGAGTTTCGCTCGGGACTTCGTCTGGCTCCCACATGACACTCCTGAGGTTCAGTCCATAACGCCTGGCCAGATATTGATAGATCGGATGCGAGGCTACCATGGGCCTGTCGGCAGCTGACGTCGTGCCCCGTGCGAGGCGTTCGTCCAGCGCCAACAGATCGCTTTTCAAACTCTCCAGATTCGATTCAAACTGCTGTTTTGCAGCCGGGCGTTTGCGCGTGAGCGCCGCAGTGATCGCTTCAGCCTGTTGCACGGCTTGTCTGGGGTCCAGCCAGGTAGTAAAGGCAGTGCCGCTATGGGAGTGATCGCCCCCCGGACCGTGGCTGTGAGAGGTCGTCTGCGCTACCCGAATATAACTATCAGCGAATAGCCTTGACGTATCCACCATGCGCAGACGCGGCAAGCTGACCCTGGAGATCCATTTAGCGTAGCCTGCGCCATTGATCAGAATCAGGTCAGCGCCCTGGTAAGCTGTAACGGTGACTGCGTCCGGCATCCAAAAGGCAGGGTCGATGTCCGGCGGAGCCGGAAACACCACCTCGGCCTGACCACCGGCAATGCGTTCGGCGAAGTAGGCCAGCGGATAGTTGACCGCGTAAACTTTTAGCTTGTCTGCTGCGACAGTCGCTGGAGCGAACAAAATGGTCAGCAGCAGGAGAGTGATTTGCAGTAGGTTTCTCATTCTTGGACAGGCTCCAATGATCAGCGAATGAACAGGGTTCGCACCAGCTGCTCGTCGTAGTGCTCGACAACGCCGAGGAGCAGGAGCGTGAGCAGGGCCGATGCCGCTAATATGATGGCAATTTCAGCTCCCAGAAAGCGGGCGATGGCCAAACGGCTGCAGCCGAGCTTGAAGATGGTCTGGATCTCACGCTGGCGCAGACGCAGCGATAACGCGAACACCAGCACCAGCGCCAGAACGGTAGAGAGACCAACCACCAGGATCACAGCGTCGAGAACGCTCTTGATACGGAAAATATTCGCCAGCAACCCTTCGATCACCTCCCCGGGCACCTGGATTTGCAGGGGCTGTTCGCCAGCAACGAATCGACCGCGCAGGATGGCGCTGAACTTGTCATCATACGGCAGGGCAATGACCGCCGTGATCGGGTAGTCTGCCGGGTCGCCATGGAAATGGAAACTGTCGATGTTTTCGGGCGTGATCTGCGCATACTGGGGGAGCTTGGCGGTGGCGGTGACGTTGCCTTGCGAGCGATCCATGACCAGGGTCGGGTCGGTAACACTCGTCAGGTCTGTGTGGCCGTGCACCAGTCCCTGGATGACCCAGGCTGTCTTGAGGTCGACGAAGACGGCGAGGTCGTCCGCACTGTGGGCAGGCTCCAGTATCCCCACCACCTGCATCTTCAAGGGATAGACCCCCGCCAGGTCGAACAGGCTCTCCGGAGACGAGAGCAGGTGATCGCCGGATTTGAGCCCGAGTTTCTCTGCTGCACGGGCACCAAGCACACACTCCCCGAGCAGCGCCAGGTTGCGCCCCTGTGCAATGTGAAGGCCGCGAAAGTCGAAATAGTCCAGCGTGGCGCCGACGACAGGAGCACCGCGGGCCTTGAAACGCACGTAAAGAGGCAAGGACTGGGCAAGGCCGCTTTCCGTTACCCCCTCTGCATCAGCCATAGAGATGAGCTCGGGCAGCGTCTCGCCAAAGTAGAGGCTGTTCATGACCAGGTCGAGCGAACTGCCTTTCGCTCCTACCACCAGCGGCGTGGTCTCGGCGCGGGAGAGGAGCTGGCGTTCGCTCTCATCGAGCAGCAGTTCCAGGGACAGCGGCAGCACCGCAATCAGGGTTACGCAGGCGACAAGGGTGAGGCTGCGCACCCAGTTGTAGCTGACATAACGCCATGCGATGTAGATGCTGTCGATCATGCTGCCGCTGTCTGCTGAAAGCCAGCGAAATCCACGACCCTGTCGAAGCGCGGCAGCAGTTCGTGATCATGGGTGACGGCGAGCAGGGTGGCGCCATGGGCATCCACGGCCTCGAACAGCAAATCCAGAATGCGCCCCTTGTTGCGCGGATCCAGATTGCCGGTAGCCTCGTCGGCCAGCAGCAGGCGCGGGCCCGGTAACAGCGCACGGCAGATGGCGACCCTCTGCTTCTCTCCCTGTGAGAGAGCGTCTGTGCGGCGCTTCAACTTGTCACCGATACCCATCTGAGCGGCAAGCAGCGCTGCCCGTTCGCGCACTCCGCTGTCCTGACGCAGGGCGCGGCTGATGCGGTAGGGGTGCAGGATATTGTCCAGCACATTCAGGTAATCCAGCAACTCGAAATCCTGGAAGACGAAACCGATGTTGCGGATGCGAAAATCGCGCCGCTCGGCGTCGCTCAGTGCGCTCACCGTCGTCTCCGCCACATTTATTTCCCCCGGCTCCGCAGTGACGATACCAGATACCAGGTTGAGCAGCGTGGTCTTGCCGGATCCGCTGGGGCCGATCACCGCGAGTTTCTCGCCCTGCTGCACCCGAAAGCTCGGAATCTGCAGTTGAAACGTCCCGCCGGGATAAGTGAAATTCAGCCCATGGATCTGAATCATTGCGTTCCACTCAACGGGGTGGAAGCCGCTTCAGCGGAAGCCTTGCTGACATCTTTCCCGGGCGTCAGGTCGATGCGTTGCTCGTCCATGAGCTCCAGGCCGGTAATTTTCCACACACCCTCCTGCGCAGCAATGGTGATCACCGCTTCGTATCGATTCTTGCGCTGGTGTACATGCCCCCAGTGCCCGACGCGGCCAAGCGCCGTCCACCGGCCATGCAGTGCGTAGCCCAGTCCGTCGCCGCCGACCCGCTCGGCGCTGACCTTTCCGACTGCAACCGCCTTGACCTTCGCCTGGGCCCCGCCAGCTTGCTGGATAGCCATGGAGCGGCGGTTCTGCAGATAGATTTCCGAGAGCAGGTCGCCGCTGACGCTGAGCGCGAGCTTATCGTAGACATCCTCCTCCTCGCGGAAGTCGAAGGCGCGATAGACATTCTTGAGCAGGGTCTGCAGCAGTGCCTCGGCCTGTTTATCATCGATCTCTCCGGCCATCAGCGTGGGGCGGGTGATGGTGATGCTGGCGAAAGGATAGGCGGCTGCGCCTGTTGCCAGCAGCAACGCAGCGACGAAGAGCGGAACACGCAGGGGTTTGCGGCGGCGGGCGCGCAGCAGTGTCCAGATCGTGACGACAAGAACTCCGCCCAGGCACAGCAGAGTGATCAGCGGGATGCGCAGTTCCCCGAGAGAACCTGCCACATCGATCTGCTGCACCGTAGGGAGTTTGTAATTCTTCAGGTAGTTCGTCCAGGTGTGGAGGTTGTCTTCCGGCGTCAGAAAGGTGGGCAGCGGGCCGGCGGGGTCGGTAGCGGTAGCCGGGATGCGCTGGATCTGGTCGGTGAAGAGCTCCCAGTCGACGCTGACCTCCCGCGGCATCCCATCGGTGATGTAACTGATGATGACGCCGATGATGGTGGAGGCGATCTCCAGACGTTCTGGTTTCTCGAGAATGCGGATTCCGCTGAGCCCGACCTTGACGTAGTTGGTGCGATCCAGGATTGGTTTCAGGGCTTTGCCGTCCACGGTCAGCGGGTTTTTGTGGAGCAGGAATTCGCCAATGCGCTGCTTCAGGGGCTCCAGCTCGTCGAGCTCGATGTAGCGATCCCCGCGCAGCCCCAGATCCATCCACTCGGAGAGGTCCTTCACCCGGGTGAGAATCTCATGACGCACTTCGTAGGGCTCCACGTAGAGGAAGGACATCAGGGCAATCTTGTGGTGGCGCTTGAGATTGGGATTGTCAAACTTCGAGTACCAGGGGTCCGCATCCAGGGTCAGGGTGCTGGCGGCGCCCAGGTAGCGGAAGTCGATCACCGGCACCGATTTGTGATAAACGATGAAGCCGATGGTGGCCCGCGCCCGATCCTCGTCATCCACAGGCGGGATGATGGTCAGGCTCTTCGGCTGTGCTTCGCCGAAGGGATACACCAGCTCGGCGTAGAGCACACGCTTGTCCTGCGGGGCCTCGGAAACCCGCTGTCGGGTGTAGGGATTGACCATGCCGGCAAAGGGTGAGAAGCGATCCTTGCGCAAGCGTGGCTCGGCGACTCGAAGCTCCGCCTGGAGCTTCTCTCCCGTCTCCGTGACGAACTGCAAGGTCTCTCCGGAGAAGTGTCTCAGCCGCTCCTCTATGGACGGCCGCCCCACTTCTCCCTCCTTCAGCCAGCCGTCAGGAACTAGTTCTCTGAAGATCGCCAGGTCGTTGACATAGACTTCCAGATTCACTTCGACCCGGTCGTCGAAGACGGTTATCTCGGCAATATTGGGAGCCGTCTCGGCGCCGGTGAGATTGATCCAATCGGCTTGCAAGGAGGGCGCCGAGCACAGCATCGTGACGAGCAGCAGAATGATCCAGGTTCCCTGGAACGACAGCAGGATCACATTATGTTGTCCTCTTTGCTTGAACGCATCAAACAGGGCTATCATGAATTTGTCAGGATTTCGTATTTCATTCTAAGCCATTTTTTGCGTTTGCCTGGCGCATCAGGTATCAGCGTAGACTCTCCCATCATGTAGACAACCATCATGCGCCCCCGGGCTTTGGCCTGAGCTTCGCTGAATCCGGCTTCCATAAACATCCACTTAGCGAAGGCAAAACGTTTATCCAGGGTTCTCTGAAACACCGTTTGCACCGCCCTGTCTGATCGCGCCCAGTGCCAAATGGCCAGGTCAAATCGGGCCATGCCAGTGGTCATGACCTGCTCCATCAGGAGCCAGATCCTCTCTTCAGGTGGACCCTCAAAGGATTTCGCAGCCTTAATCGCTGCATCTGTCATCTCTCGCTCCCAATAATCGAGCAGTGCGTCACGCAGTTCCCGGCGATTCTTGAAGTGCCAGTAAAAGCTGCCGCTGGTGACGCCCAGCCGCTCAGCGAGGGGAACAATCTTCACGCCTTCAACACCGATTGTGCTCAGAAGCTCAAGAGCGCCGCGTATCCAGTCTTCCCGGCTGAGACGTTCATTCTTGCCATTTCCCATAGATCTCTCTATTGACATCTATCAATTCAGGATGTAACGTAGACTACTCTATTGTCATGCCGCACGCAATAACGATATGTTGAAAGATTGTGCGTAGTTGTTCTGGAAAAGTTATTCATTAGAGGAGATAGCAACCATGTTACAGAAGATCAAGACCACCTGGAGTATCCGTTTAATTGCAGGTCTGGCCATTGGGATCATCATAACGGCCACGCTGGATCATCAGGCCTGGGCCCAGCAACAGGGCAATGAGAATTTTCCGAAAGGGCGTGCGCCCGCAGCGATCATTGACGGCCAATATCCAGCCAGCTATTTTCCCAATACCGAGCTGCTTGGCGCCGACGAGATGAGAATCATCGCACTGGGTACCGGCATGCCCAACCAGACCAAGAGGGCTGTATCAATATCTTATCTCGTTGAATTGGGTAACGGAGACAAGTTCCTGTTCGATATGGGAATGGGCTCGATGGGGAACTTATTCTCCCTGCGGCCGGACTTTTCGAAGCTCGACAAGGTCTTTGCCAGTCACCTGCACATAGACCACGTCGGTGACTTCATGGGACTGCACATCGGTGGCTGGTTGTCAGGGCGCTATACGCCGATCCACATTTATGGGCCCACTGGTTCAAGCCCGGAGTTAGGGACCAAGGCGTTCGTTGAGGGCATGCAGAAGGGTTACGCCTGGGATCTCGCCACCCGAACCGGCGCACTGCCTGATCAAGGTGCTCAAATCAAGGTGCATGAGTTTGACTACAAGCAGGAAAATCAGGTTGTCTATGAGGAGAATGGTGTAACAATTCGCTCCTGGCCGGCCATCCACAGCCTCGACGGCTCGGTGAGCTACAGCCTTGAGTGGAAGGGGCTTAAGTACGTGTTCGGCGGGGATACCTATCCCAACAAGTGGTACATCGAGTTTGCCAAAAATGCGGACGTGGCCTCGCACGAGTGCTTCCTTCCGCCCAAGGCCCTGGCCGCCTATTTTGGCTGGGACCTGGCCCAGGCGACCTATGTATCGACGCGCATTCACAGCGAACCCCAGGCCTTTGGGAAGGTGATGTCCGCGGTTAAACCGCGCCTGGCCGTGGGTTACCACTCGGTGCAATCGCCTGAGAACAACGCTGCAATCACGGATGGCGTACGCAAGACCTATGACGGCCCGCTGGCCCTGGCGCGAGACCTGATGGTCATCAACGTCACCAAGGAAA
>JAYELV010000070.1:0-1137 GCA_034717755.1 Pseudomonadota bacterium
GCAGCGGTTTGGTAAAAATCAGTTTGGGGCTTGTTTGATACTGCTTGCCTTTGCGCACCAGGCCTGCGCCGGTGGTGCGTCCCGGCAGATCCCAGCCGGCGGCGCGGTAGCAGCCGCCGTGGAATCGTTGCGGATCAACAAAGGTTTCCAGCAGCACGGGTCGAAACCCCCAGCGCCGCATCCAGTCATCACCAACCTGTCGCGCCAACTGCCCGAGCACATGGCTGGCCAAGTTTGGGATTTTGACCCAGGGAAAGATCAGAAAGCGGCTGTTGTTGAGCACCCACGGCAGGTTCTTCAGCCGTTGTCGCTCATCCCAGCCGATCCAGCGGTCACGCGCCCCCAGGGATTTGGCCGCTCCGCTGATCAGAATACAGCCCAACCGATGGGATTCAGATTCGATAAAATAGCGCTGGCGGTAGCCGAACGGCTTCTTGTAGCCCAGGTAGTGATAACGCTGGACATACTCGTTCCACAGTGATTGATCAGTTTTGTCGTCAGGAGAAATCAACGTGACAGGCCCAAGCGCGGCCAGCGATGTTTCCAGATCTGGCTGCGGGGCGCTGCGTGTGCTCATCGTGATGGGGGTGCTATGCAATTTCCGGCCAGGGTGGCTGTAGACCTCTTGCAATGCCGGCAAGCGGATCACCCCGTCATCCTGTAATCGTTTGAGGAGTTTGGTGCAGGCATCGAGTTTCGGCCGACCGGCCGGCGTCAGCCATTCGAGCGTCTCACACAGGGTGAGGATGATTTCGTAACGTGATAAGCTGGAAAAGCGTTCCAGGATGGTGCGGATGTGGTCAATATCCTCGGAAAAGATCTCTCGATCTCCCTGGGTCATGACCGGTTGTGACAGGTGCGGCATAGCTTGCAACCTCAGGATGACAACGACTCACTGTCAATCATGCCATCTTGATTTGCTGCTGTCTACTACTATTTGCGAAATGTTTTTTTCAGAAATGCTGTAAGTGATTGTTTTGTCGTAGGCTAAAAAGTCATGCGTCAGCGCTGGCAAGATAGCCGCTTTGGCCCCTCTCCTTCTCCAGGTGGGCGCGCAAGACATGAATGAAAAGCACGTCTGAAAGGCGATCGATCACGGTATCGGTCCCCATCAACTCCGCTTGTGTCTCCTTGATC
>JAYELV010000071.1:0-5317 GCA_034717755.1 Pseudomonadota bacterium
CAGGAGTTGGAGGAAGAGGAGAGAAAAGCACAACAGCAACATGAAGAGGAGAGAAGACGGCAGGAGTTGGAGGAAGAGGAGAGAAAAGCACAACAGCAACAAGAGGAGGAGAGAAGACGGCGGGAGTTGGAGGGAGATGAGAGGAATGCACAACAACAGGAAGCGGAAAGAGAGCGGCAAAAGCTTGTGGCAGAGAAGAGACGCAAACAGGCCCAGGCAAGCAGGAAGCGTAAAATCTGCAAGGAGAGTTGCAGCAAGAGATACCAGGTTTGTCTGAAAAAATCACGGCCGACAACTGGCGATTGTAGTCCTCAAGCCAGGAAAAACTGCAAAAATGAGCACCGCAAATGTCTTCTCGACCCGCAGAATACAATGATCATGGGGGTCTCGGGTGTTGCATCTCACTGCAATGGTCAGTTGAGTCGATGCATCAAACTCAAGACAGCGCAATGCAGTGGTTCTAAGGGAAGTACAGGTAGTGAATGTAAAAAAGCCTTCTCCTCCTGCAAAACAGCATGCCGCTAAGGAGATTAGAATCAATATTTTGCATCCTTTTCAGGTAACTTCTCAATAATCCCGTGCATGTGAGTAAAATGCTATCGCATTTGTATCGTGGTCAGAAGACCACTCCCACATTTGACGCCACATTGAACTGTGGGAGCGGTCTTCTGACCGCGAATTGCACGGGATTATTGAGAAGTTACCTTTTCAGAGTTCCCCTCCGATCCTATCTGAAGCATTTTTTCTTTGTGAGAGATGAGCAGCATGACAGGGTTTACAGCTGACGAATGGCAAAAAATTCGCGACAGGCTCAATGCCGATCCACAGCGCTACGGGCTTCCCCGGCGTGTCTATGGCTCAGTGGTTCTGGCGTCAGCCAATATCCGCAAACTGGGAGCGAAGAGCAAGCGCGATGCTCGTACATGGCGATTTCTTGCCGATGTCTTCAGCCATTTCGACCTGCTGGCAGTGCAGGAGGTGCTCGAGGATATGGAGGGGCTGCGGCATCTCGAGGAGTTGATGGGGGAGGATTTCGGCATGGTTGTCTCCGATACCACCGGTTCATTTCCGAATGAAGGCGGGCTGGCGGAACGCCTGGCGTTTATATTCAACTGGACGATCGTCAATCGCAAGGAGATGGTGACCGACGTCAGCTTCGATCGCTCTAAAGTGCTGCAGGTGATTGCCGAGGAGGGTGACGCCATTCAGGAAGCTGTCGCCGCAGCAAAGCAGAACGAGAAATACCGTAAAAAACTCAAAACCTACCAACGAAAACTTGAAAAAGCCAAGATCGAAGGAAAACGCTTTCCCGATAAGCCCAGGCTCCCCATCAAGATGCCTGCTTTCCTGACCTTTATTCGCACGCCGTTCGCAGTGATGTTCGACATTCACGGCCATCCGGGTGCGCTTCGTTACACCTTCATGGCTGTTAATG
The DNA here is from genome assembly GCA_034717755.1 of Pseudomonadota bacterium. GTDB lineage: Bacteria > Pseudomonadota > Gammaproteobacteria > Chromatiales > Chromatiaceae > Sva-25. The sequence continues at coordinate 1,436 of JAYELV010000071.1, forward strand.
CGCACCTCTTCTATGGCAATTTCATCGACGATCGGCGCCAGGAATTCGATGCGCTTATGCGCTGGATCATGGGGCGCGTGCAGGAGTGTGATGAAAGTAGTCCGTTGAATATTTTGCTGATGGGCGATCTGAATCTGGATTTCGATAACCCGATCAATGATCACAAACGCATCAAACAGTTGATCGATGATCTCAACAGAGAGGGCGGCAAGCAGGTCAACGTCTACTTCCCTTTTCTGAGCCCGCATCCCGGGCATCCCGGACAGCAGTTGATGGGCAGTGATGGCCGGCCGTTGCAAACCAATGCGCGCCTGAGCGAAACATTCGATCAGATCGGCTTTTTTTCACGCGATGAGCGCCTGAAATTATTGCGCAATGCGGATGCCGGTGCTGCAGAGAGAGGACCGGATTTTGGTGTCTTCGACTTCGTCAATCTTTTTAGTGAAGCGTTGCTTGGCGAGCCATTTGAGAAACTCTCAGAGCAGCAGCAGCGAGCGCTCATCATGCGATTTGAGCACAAAGTCAGTGATCACATGCCTTTATGGTTTCGCATTCCGTTGCCAGATGTCGAGGAGGGCATTGCGCCGAGCCATTAGGGAGGTGCAATGCGCTGCGCTTATTGCATCCTACAACTCTTTTTTTCCACAGATGCACACAGATTCACACAGATAAGAGATCTCCTGATTCGGCACGGGACTATGGTACCTCTAAATCTGTGTTTATCCGTGTGCATCTGTGGATAAAGTGTTTCTCACCCCAGCCTGTTATTTTCAGCTCTTTTGCCTGCCTCTGCCTCTACCCCGCGACTGGCGGCTGTTTCCACCGCTGCGTGGTTTGTTCTGTGGTCGTTTATTGCGCCCTCCCGGTCTGCCGCCGCCTCTATTTCCTGAGCCGCGGCCCATTTGGATGGGTTTGGCCTTGATGGTAGGGTCGGGCTCATAGCCGTCGATCACCATTTTTGGGATCTCGCGTTTGAGCAGCCGCTCGATGTCACGCAGCAATTTGTGCTCATCGATACACACCAGGGAGACGGCCTCTCCCTCGTTACCGGCCCTGCCGGTGCGGCCGATGCGGTGTATATAGTCTTCCGCGACATTGGGCAGATCGAAATTCACCACATGCGGCAACTGGTCGATATCGAGACCGCGTGCAGCAATATCGGTGGCAACCAGAACCCTGGTCTTACCGGCCTTGAAGTTGGCCAGGGCCCTGGTGCGCGCCCCCTGGCTTTTATTGCCATGGATGGCGGCGGCGGTAATTCCATCCTGCTCGAGTTGTTTGGTGAGGCGGTTGGCGCCGTGCTTGGTGCGGGTGAAGACCAGCACCTGGCGCCAGTTGTGCGAGCCGATCAGGTAGGAGAGCAGGGCGCGCTTTTTGCCGCTGTCTACCGGATGAACGATCTGGGCGACACTCTCTGCAGCAGTGTTGCGCCGCGCCACCTCGATGAGAACAGGCTCTTCCAGCAGATCCCTGGCGAGACGTTTGATATCGTTGGAAAATGTGGCTGAGAACAGCAGGTTCTGACGGGACGCAGGCATCAGGTTCATGACCTTGCGAATGTCGTGAATGAAGCCCATGTCGAGCATGCGGTCCGCCTCGTCCAGCACCAGGATCTCTACCCTGGAGAGATCGAGGGTTCCCTGGCCGACATGGTCGAGTAATCGCCCCGGAGTGGCGATCAGAATATCGACTCCCTGGCGCAGTTTGGCGATCTGAGGGTTGATCTTTACACCGCCAAAGATGATCGTCGATCGCAGCGGCAGGTATTTGCCGTAGATAGCGACGCTTTCGCCAACTTGTGCCGCCAGTTCCCGCGTGGGGGTGAGGATCAGCGCCCGCACCGGACGTTTGCCCTTGACCTGACGACTGTTCAGCAGTTCCAGCAGAGGCAGGGTAAAACCTGCGGTTTTGCCGGTGCCGGTTTGAGCGCCGCCCATGATGTCCTGCCCCTTGAGGATTGCCGGAATTGCCTGGCGCTGGATGGGGGTTGGTTCATGATAGCCCTGATCGAGCACGGCGCTCAGGATGTCGGCCGAGAGGCCAAGTGAGTCAAATGACATGAGGTAAGAGCTTCCTAAAGGTTAATGTGATTTAGTAACTTCTCAATAACTCCATGCATTGAATACATTCTGTATAAACAGATGTCATTGCGAGGGAGCCTAAGCGACTGCGGCAATCTATAAACCAGATTGCCGCGTCGCTTTCAGCTCCTCGCAATGACAGCATTTGCACGAACTTATTGAGAAGTTACGTGATTTATCAATAAGTCATTGTATGTAAATAGAAATACATAGAAAATAAATCGCGCACGGATTTTTTTTAGCCCAGCTGATTGTCGGCAACGCTGTATTTGGGGTCTTCGATCACATTGACCTCGACCAGGTCGCCGGCTTTACGCAGCAGCTGGCGGCACTCGGGACTCAAATGGCGCAGGTGCAGGCGCTTGCCGGCGTTGATATAACGCTCGGCCAGGGTATCGATCGCCTCGATGGCGCTGTGATCCATCACCTGTGAATTTTGGAACTCGACGACGACGTCATCCGGATCGTTTTTGGGGTCGAACAAATCCTGAAAGTTGTTGACCGAGGCGAAGAACAACGGCCCGCTCAACTCGTAAACCTTGCCGCCGAGCTTTCCCTCGTAGCTCCTGACGTTGATGTGCTTGGCATGTTCCCAGGCAAATACCAGCGCGGAGACGATCACTCCCACGACCACGGCGATGGCCAGGTCGGTGGCTACGGTCACCGCGGAGACCAGCACCAGCACAAAGGCGTCAGAGAGTGGGATTTTTCCCATGATGCGCAGGCTGGACCATTCGAAGGTGCCGATCACCACCATGAACATGACGCCGGTCAGTGCAGCCAGCGGGATCATCTCGATGAGACCGGAAGCGAACAGAATAAAGGCGAGCAAAAACAGCGCAGCGGAGATTCCAGAGAGGCGTCCGCGCCCGCCCGAATTGATGTTGATCATACTCTGGCCAATCATGGCGCAGCCACCCATACCGCCAAAGAAACCGGTGACGGTATTGGCTACACCCTGACCGACGCACTCCTTGTTGCCACGGCCACGGGTCTCGGTGATTTCATCGATAAGGCTCAGCGTCAGCAGTGATTCAATCAGACCGATAGCTGCCAGGATCACCGCATAGGGGAAGATGATAGTGAGCGTCTCCCAGGTAAAGGGTACAGCGGGGATGCTGAATTGGGGAAGGCCGCCGGCGATGGATGCCAGGTCGCCCACGGAGCGGCTATCGAGTCCCAGTCCGATGACGATCAGGGTGACGACGATGATTGCCGCCAGCGAAGAGGGAATTGCCTTTGTCAGTTTGGGCAGATACTTGATGATCGCCATGGTCAGTACGACCAGGGCGAGCATGATGTAAAGAGGATTCCCCTGCAGCCACTGACTCTGGCCGGTCGCATCGGTTGTCTGGAACGATTGCAGTTGGGCGAGGAAGATGACGATGGCGAGGCCGTTGACAAAGCCGAGCATCACGGGATGAGGCACCATGCGGATGAACTTGCCCAGTCTCAGCGCCCCCACCAGTATCTGGATCAATCCCATCAGCACCACGGTCGCAAACAGGTACTGCACACCGTGCTGCGCGACCAGCGCTACCATCACCACCGCCAGGGCGCCGGTTGCACCTGAAATCATTCCCGGACGACCGCCGATGACGGCGGTGATCAGCCCTACCATAAAAGCCGCATAGAGGCCTACCAAGGGCTCTACGCCAGCGACAAAGGCAAAGGCGACTGCCTCGGGAACCAGCGCCAGGGCAACTGTGATGCCGGAGAGCAGGTCATCCTTTGGGCAACCGCGATCGGTGCACTCGAAATTGAAAAACACGGGAAACCTCGGGAACTGGAGGAAAAAAGC
>JAYELV010000072.1:0-1127 GCA_034717755.1 Pseudomonadota bacterium
TTCTACCGATAATTTGAACCATGTTCCATGCAATCTATACAGCCAATCGTGGGCCAGTGAAAAAATCATGAACCACAAAATAAGCAGTGCATAGTTGATCACAGCAGACCAGGCCAGAACTTCCTGGATTACTTCAACACTCATTTTTCATGTCTCCTGGCGGAATATAATTCGTAATATCTCATTATATCTTATCCCTCTGTGATCGCACTGCGTATAGGACGCCTGAATCTATTGCCACTGAACACGTCCCTCATTCTCCTCTCCCTCGGCTGGGTTGCCTACTTCCTGCTCCACTCGCTGTTGGCATCCCTGATGGTCAAGCGCCGGGTGGAGCGCAACCATCCTCACTGGCTGCCCGCGTACCGCCTGTTTTTCAATGCCATTGCGGTAATTTTGCTACTGCCGCTGGTGTGGTTGACCTATAGCATCGATGCTGCTCCTTTATGGCAATGGAGCGGAGCCATGGCCTGGTTGGCGAACGGCCTGGCGTTGCTCGCCATTGCCGGTTTCCTGTGGACTATTCTCTACTATGATAGCGGAGAATTCATAGGGACTCGACAGCTGCAGGAGCGGGAAACTCGTGTCGAGGATCAGGAACACCTGCACATCTCTCCTGTGCATCGCTATGTACGGCATCCCTGGTATTTCTTTGCGCTGGTTCTTATGTGGAGCAGAGATATGAATGCACCTCTGTTGATTACCGTATCCATGGCCAGTCTCTATTTTTTGTTCGGATCACGATTGGAGGAACGCAAGCTGTTGAGCTGCTATGGGGATGCTTATGCCCGTTACCAGGAGCGTGTGGCGGGACTCATCCCGTTCCCCTGGCGTCATCTGAGTGCAGATGATGCCGCTGAACTGGAACGCATGGCGCGCATCCAACAGCAGAGCAAACGCATCGTACAGAAATAATTTTTAACTTTTGAAACCTGCTTTCTTGTGGCTGCCGTCGCAAAAAGGTTTGTTCTTCGAGGCACCGCAGCGGCACAAGGCCGTATCACTACCCCGCCATGCGATGCGGCCGGTGCCGGAGACGATGGTGAGGTTGCCCTTGACGAGCAACGGGCCATCCGGCAATGGCTTGATGCTGAGTTTGCCGCCTATTTCGCTTGATATGGAACCTG
>JAYELV010000073.1:0-1126 GCA_034717755.1 Pseudomonadota bacterium
ATGAGATTACGGTTGGTTCGATATCCACGAGCGCGTGCCTTGGCAGCCTGGATGAGACTATTGAAGCCCTCCAGCAATCCAATGGTGAGCACGCTGTCGAACCAATTGAGGACCCCCTCCCAATGACGCTTGATTGTCTTTGCAGCCTGAATAATGGGCTCCAGGCGACTGTGAGTGGCCCAGAAATACCAGCGCTTCAGGAAGGCTTCCCCAGCCTCGCGGTCGGGTTGTTTAAAGAGTTCTTGAAGGGTCAGGCGGATCTGATATGCTCTGGCTGTCTTCAGATTATGGCCCGCCAAGGAGTCCATCTTGCGACGCTGCGTAGCGGTCAGATTGTTGGGGTTCTTGAGCCAAATGTATCGCGTTTTCTTCAGCACGTCTGTGGTTTTGGCCTCCATGCGGCGAACCTCATCCACCGCCTGGTTCATGATCTTCATGATGTGAAAACGATCAAAGGTGATCTCCGCATTGGGAAAGGAAGCATTCACGCCTTTGATATAGGCAGGCCACATATCACAGCAGACCTGTTGGACCTGATCAGGGTCGCACCCATGGGCACTCAGGTCGACCGCAAAGGCACTGACGGTGCCTTGATCGCGCCCTTCCGCCCCGTACAGGAGACGTTTTACGTCCAAATCGAAGAAGAGACTGATGTAATTGTGTCCCCTGCGACTGGCTGTTTCATCCATGCCGACACGGCGCACTTCAGAGAAATCGGCCTCCCTGCGGGCTTCTTCGACATGATGGTGGAGCACGCGCCAGATGCGGGTATCGTGCTCGCCAACTATGGCTGCAATGGCTGCCACAGGCATCTCGCGGGCCATGATCATGACGAGTGCTTCGAACAGCGCCGTGAAACCGCTGCGGGAGCGTGTCCAGGGCAATTCCACGGTCTTGATACCGCATCCTTTGGGACACTCAACTCGTGGAACCCGGGCATGCAGATAGGTCTCATGCTGGAAGAAGTTCAGATGACGCCATGTTCGCTCCTGTGTATCGTATGCTTTGGCGCCTCCTGCTCCACAGTCCGGGCAGGAGAATGTGCTGCCAGGTTCGAAATCAATGGTGATATCCAGACGTTTCTCTTCAACAGAGAAACGATCTTCGGTGACCTTCCATGGAGCTG
>JAYELV010000074.1:0-5284 GCA_034717755.1 Pseudomonadota bacterium
CGGGAGTATGCAAAAGAGAAAAGAGTTAACCACAGATGAACAGTAACTTCTCAAAAAGTCCGTGCATTATTTGAATCTGCGCAAGGTTGAGAGCAGCCTTTCAGGGACGCGTGAATACATCCCTGTATGCTCTGATAAAACATCCCTGTTTTATACAGCCCTGAAAGGCAACCCCCAACCCTGCTTTCCTATACGGGGTTATTGATAAGAGACTACGCACACAGATAAAGACAGATGTTTATGGCCTCTTTTTATCTGTGTTTATCTGTGTGCATCTGTGGTTAAAAATAAAGAGATTGTCCGGTGCAATGCGCTTCGCTTATTGACACCCTACAACTCTCTCTTTTACTCACTCCTCGTTACTCAGTACTCGCTACTCTCACTCACTCTGCCGGACGTGTGAACAACTCACTGAGCTCGTCAGCGGAGAGTTTCCATTGCCCCTCCTGTTGGCTTTCATCATAGATGCCTTCCGCCAGTGAGCGCTTTCTCTCCTGCATGGCGAGGATCTTCTCCTCGACGGTATTCTCGGTGATCAGTTTGTAGACGAACACCGGGTTCTCCTGACCGATGCGATGCGCACGATCCATCGCCTGGGCTTCGACTGCAGGATTCCACCAGGGATCGTAGAGAATCACCGTGTCGGCTGCAGTCAGGTTGAGGCCGATGCCACCTGCCTTGAGGCTGATGAGGAACAGATCTACCTCGCCTGCAGTAAAGCGATCGATCACCTCATCGCGTTTGCGCGTCTGCCCGGTGAGTTTGGCGTAGCTGATGTCTCTCTTTTTCAGCTGCTTCTCGATGACTGCCAGCATGGAGGTGAATTGGGAGAACAGCAGGATGCGGCGGCCCTCTTCCAGCAACTCCGGCAGCAGGTCCATCAGCAGTTCGAGCTTGGCTGATTCTTTGAGCTGTTTCGCCTGTTCGAGAGAGAGCAGCGAGGGATCACAGCAGCACTGGCGCAGCTTCAGCAGCGCGTCGAGGATGGTGATATGGCTGCGCGCCAGCCCCTTGCTCTTGATGGTCTGGCGCACCTTCTGTTCCATACTCAGGCGAATGCTCTCATACAGAACCGCCTGCTGTTTCCCCAGGGGAATGGAGCGGATCATTTCTGTCTTCGGCGGCAACTCCTTGGCAACCTCTCCCTTGGTTCGCCGCAGCATGAAGGGTTTGACGCGTTTCGAGAGCAGGCGGCGTTTGTCATTGTCGCCATGTTTCTCGATCGAAGTACGGTAGTGCCGATTGAAAAACTGATAGTTGCCGAGAAAACCGGGCATCAAAAAATCAAACAGCGCCCACAGTTCGCCCAGATGATTCTCCATTGGTGTGCCTGTCAGACACAGGCGGTGGTTTGCCTTTAGGGTGCGCACCAGGCGGGCTGACTTGGCGCGCGGGTTTTTGATGGTCTGTGCCTCGTCCAGGATCAGGTAGTGGTATTGGTGCTGTTGCAGAACCTCGGTGTCTCTCGACAGCAGCGGGTAGGTGGTGAGCACCAGGTCATACTCGCTGATGCTGTCAAAATGCTGGTGGCGTTCACTGCCCTGTAGAATCACAACGCTGAGTTCCGGCGTGAAGCGTTGCGCCTCCCTGCGCCAGTTGCCCATCAGGCTGGTGGGGGCAACGATCAGGCAGGGGGATTGCATGCGGCCACTGTTCTTCTCGACCAGCAGATGCGCCAGTGTCTGGATGGTTTTGCCCAGTCCCATGTCGTCTGCGAGAACACCGCCGAGATTGAATTCACGCAAAAACTGCAGCCAGTTGAGTCCCTGCTGCTGATAGTTGCGCAACTCGGCCTGCAGCATGGCGGGCGGTTCCACCTCTTCGATTCCCTTGAAGTCAAGCAGCTTGCGTCCCAGCGCGCGCAGCGCCTCGCCCCCTTTGATCGAAAACAGCCCGTCGCTCTCCATTTCGGCAATACGGGCGGCATCGAACTGCGACAGACGCAGTTTTTCATCGCTGCTTTTGGAGGCGCTGTCATAGAGTTCATGCAGCGTTTTGAGCACGGGTGTGATGGTTTTTGAAGGCAGTTTGAGATACTCATCGTCACCGAGTGACACTGTCAGCATTTCAGGCAGGTCATCCAGGTCGTAGATTTGCAGTATCTGCGTAATCAACGGCAACAAAGGAGTGACCTTGCCGTCGACAGTGATGTCGAAGCTGAGATCGAACCAGTTGTTCTGGCTCTTCTCCTCAATTCCTGCATGCCACTCTTCGGCTTCATGAAAGGTGAGTTGAAAGCTCTTCTCCTGAATGATCCGCCAACCCAAATCTTTAAGGGCTGGAATCTCCTCCTCGAGGAAGTGATGCCATCTGGCGGCGTTTTCCATCACTGAATCTTCGTCAAAATAGAGCACCAGGCCATCGATACTCAACTCTCTGGCCGGCCTCAATCCAAATCCGCCAAGCTGCCGTGTAGCTCGCTCTTCAGACTCCAGTGAGCGTGACAGGCGGATGATCTCCTTTTTAGCGTTGATGACGACATGCTCACCTTCGAGCAGCGGAGAAACCTTGACCTCGTCATAGATAAATTGCACCACCATCAGGTGTGTGCTGTAGCCATTGAGCTCGTCCGCATAGAGGCTCAACAGCGGGATTGGATCGATGCCGCTGATTTCCCTGGTTTTGACTGTTGTGGGTGGAGACAGTTTGATCTGCGGGGCATCGATGACCATTTTTTTACTGAATTCGTCGACATGCTCCTGTGGAATGGTTGGCGCCTGCAGCAGGTAATTCAGTTGCTTTGCGTCAAAATCAGAAGATTGAAGTGCGCCTGCCTTATGTTCCTGCGGGTCGATGTAGAACGGCGGTTCACTCAAAACGACAACTCCACGGGGAGCTATGTGCACATCAAGCTGATACTCCTGCTGTGCATTTTTTACCCATTCGATCTGCAACTGCCGCTCCTCAGCCTGGACCAATGCGTCACTCTCAAGATTACTCCAGAAACAGCGTCCTGTGGAGAGCAGCGCATGCAGCGTCAGATTACCCATGCTTCCTTTGATCAACGGCTGGCCATGGTAGTTGCTGCCGGCGGCTTTTAACAGGCGTATGATCTCTTCATCTTCGGCAGAGAGGTAGTCGGGGCGCGAATAGCCAAGAAAGATACTGCGCAGAAGAATCTCTTTACCGCGGTTGAGCCCTCCTGATTTCTTGGTGCTGGTAACAACCAGGTGCACGGATATCTCCGGGCTGTCTGCTGAAGGCGTCAGCACATAGGCAAGAAAACTTCCGTATCGAGCGTTGTCCGGCTGTACGCTGCTCTGCTGTTGAAACTTCTCCAGCCACTCTAAACACTCCTCAGCAGTCGAGTGATTAGCGGTTTGTTCACTCCCCTGCAGGTATTTCAGACAGGCTGCGGCGATGTGTTTGCAGTTGTAGTGCATGGGACAGCTGCAGCTGCCATCGATGTCGGGCGCGCCCCGGCTGGTGGGTAAACTCAGTGAGACATTTTGTTCATAGGGAGTGCTCATGCGCCCCTTGATGGTGGTGCGAAAATGGACCAGGCTATCGGACTCTTCATCGATGTCGAGGGTGAGAACCAGGCCCTCCTCAAAATATTGACGTCCGCGGGTATATGAGATATCCGAGCAGGCGTGACGAATATCGTCATGCCGAAGGCGCTGTTTGATCGTTACTGGTGCAGGCATGAATTTCGAGAGGCTACCGTCTGTGAGTGGGGCGCATAAATGCAACAGACAAGTATACTGAAGATTGCCAGCTCAGGCCAAAGTGAAATTCAGGTTTTTTGAAGTTGTGTGAAGATGCGGTGAAATTTTTTTACCACGGAACCTCTTGCAAAACTCCGTCAATTTGCGGCCGGAAGACCGCTCCCACAACAATTGCCGTGTGCAAACGTAGGAGTGGTCTTCTGACCACGAGATACAATCTGTGTGCATCTGTGGATAAAAGAGTTTTTACGCAGCGTCCAGCTGCTGCTCTTCGGCCTCGCCGCCAAGTGCATCCAGCAGTTGTGGAAAAAAGCGTGACAGCTCCAGCGTCATGATGGAGAAGTCGCCGTCAAAACGGGCAGCGGCGCTCTCGCTGTCGATATCTCCGGCCTCATCCATGACCAGGTCGAGGAACTTGAGGCGTTTCAGCGCCATGCTGGAGTCGAGCACAAAGCTGATGCGATCATCATAGGTGAGGGCCAGGCGGGTCACCATCTTGCCGGCATCGAGATGTGTATGAATTTCAGCGGAGCCGAGGTCCTGTTTGCGCACGCGCACGATGCCGCCATCTTCGGCAGGATCACGCAATTCGCATTCGTCTTCGATTTCAAAGTCTGCTGCAATGCCGCCTTCATTCAACCACGAAGTCATGATGACGGAAGGATCATTGGCCATCGCCAGCGGAGCAACATGAAGATGCTCCAGGGTTTCGCGCAATGTGGCGACAAACTCATCCGCCTTGCCGACACTGGCCGCATCAACGACCATCCAGCCGCCTTTGGCATCGATATAGGCAAATATACGGCTGTTTTTGGTGAAGGCGCGGGGCATCATGTCCAGCAGCACCTCGTCTCTGAGACTGGCGCGCTCCTTGCCGCGAATGGTGCGATTCTCTTTCTGCTCTATCTCCAGTGCGCGCGAATCAAGGATCTCTTTGACGGCTGCAGGTGGAAGAATTTTCTCCTCCTTGCGCAGGCACACCATCATATATCCATTGGTCGTATGCACGAACTGCTCACCCTCGTGACCAAGCGGTTCGGTCCAGCCGGTCGAGGAGAGGGAGAGTTTGTCAACGGGTTGAAAAGCTTTGCCGGAGAGCTTTTCATCGAGAGAGCCGTCAGAGAGAGTAAAGGGTTGGGTAAAACGATAGAGAAACAGGTTTTTGAACCACATGATTCCAGGATTTCCTTTGGTTGAAGTAATGACAGGGTGCTGATTATGCGTAATCACGAAAAATTATGCCAGTCGTGATTATTTATGTAAAGTTGATTATTATATTGAGAGTATAACTCTATGAAATATAGTAATAAAATAAATAGCAATACTTTTCCTTGTCATCTTGAACGAATGTGAGAAATCTTAAGCATCGCAGCAATAGATTTCTCCCTTTGATCGAAATGACAGGCTCCTTTACAGTAACTTCTCAATAACCCCGTGTGAATGCTGTCATTGCGAGGGAGCCTAAGCGACCGCGGCAATCTGCTTGAGGTTATAAATTACATCCCTGTAATTTACCCTTCGGGCCGCTCAAGGCGCGTTCAATTTTGCTCCAGGCAAAATTAGTACCGCGCTCCGCTCGCAATGACAATATGACTTAACAGTATCGTAGGCCGGAT
>JAYELV010000075.1:0-1600 GCA_034717755.1 Pseudomonadota bacterium
AATAATTCCATCCAGCGCTCGCAGTGGCAGCCTGGATCCAATCACAGATGTCCACGCTGCGCCAGCGACACACACTCGTCCAGGGTTACGACGATGTGGTCCAGCACCCGCACATCGATCAGCGCCAGTGCGGATTTCAGTCTGCCGGTGATCTGGATGTCCGCCTGGCTGGGTTCAGCCACTCCTGACGGGTGATTGTGAGCAAAAATAACGGCAGCTGCATTGAAATGCATCGCCTTTCTGACCACTTCGCGTGGATGTACGCTGGCGCCGTCGATGGTGCCGTAGAAGAGTTCCTCGAAGCAGATCATGCGATGACGGGTATCGAGGAACAGGCCGCCAAAAACCTCGTTGGGATAGCTGCCGAGCTGCGCCTGCAGGTAGCCGTGAGCCGCCTGCGGCGAGGTGATCTCGATGCCGCGTTGCAGTGATTCACTGCTGTAGCGGCGGCTCATCTCCAGCACCGCCTGCAGTTGGGCGTACTTGGCGTCACCAAGCCCGGGTGCGAGGCAGAAGTTGTGGTGATCCGCCGCCAGCAGCTGGCGCAGGTTGCCGAAACGATTCAGCAGGTCGCGCGCCATATCGACAGCGGTGAAGCCCTTGATGCCGGTGCGCAAAAAAATAGCGAGCAGTTCTGCGTCAGAGAGGGATTTCGCTCCCTTGTGCAGCAGCTTTTCGCGTGGACGTTCCTCTTCGGGCCAGTCGCTGATGGCCATAGTCACCTCCGTGTGTGATTATTATTCCCTGTGCAACAGCACAATGACACCAGTCTAACTTACTCTTGATGGATTCGCCACAGTGTACTCGCTGAGGATTTGTCATTTCAATCGTGGTCAGATGACCACTCCTACATCTGGCGCCATATACGAACTGTAGGAGCGGTCTTCTGACCGCGATCACGCACGGGGATATTGAGAAATTATCCTTTCTAACTCCAGTTCCTGATAAATCTGAAATCCCTGATGTTATAGGTCAGCAGTTTGCAGTGATTCACCAGTGCGGTTGCCGCGATCAAGCTATCGGGAATATCCAGATTGTGGCTTTTAGAATAGTCTCTGACCAGTTCAGCGGCCTTGAAAGAGATGGCTTTGCTGATTGGGAGCAGCTCAAACAGGGAGGCAAATTTATCAAGATGCTTTATCTCTGTTTTGTTGAAGGCGCCGTAATAGAGTTCCATGAGCGAAACTGAAGAGATGGCGGGAGCCTCTTCCAGATTTTCCATATGCGCGAGAGTTTTTTGCTTACCCTTGAGGGATTTCTATCAGCACATTGGTGTCAACCAGGATCATTTCCAGGCTTTTTCGCGGATAGATTTGAGCGTGATGTCATCCCTGTCATCCCTGTCAGCCCAGATGCCGGCAAACTTGGAGAAATCAGGCCTGACATCAGGGGAGTGTTGCTTGTCTAACTCTTTTTCCAGGGTCTCGCGGATATAAGCGGATAGAGAAACGCCCAGGCGATTCGCGCGTTGCTTTAATTGCTCAAACATGGCTTCTTCAAAGTAGATCTGGGTTCTATGCATTTGCGCACCTCAAATACATCATTATTAGACATCACCGGCATGGACTTCGCCAGTTCAAGTCAACCAGCAATTCTCAAT
>JAYELV010000075.1:1700-5258 GCA_034717755.1 Pseudomonadota bacterium
TAAATAGTCCAGCATTCTTTTACCCTGTGAAAAGGTTTATCTCATGTTCAATCCGGGGCGGATAAACGTTGTTCCTCAAACTCCCGACAAGATAGATTAGATGATCTGTTGTTGTCAATCCGAAGTTTGTAACAGAGGCATTTTATGCATGTTTTTGGACAACGACTTAGAACCTCACCGAATAGGAGAGTGCAAAATTATCGGTGTTTGATCCAATATCTTCCTGTGTTCGTCCACCGATATAGGCAAACTTGATGTTTGATTTTTTGGTGACGGGGAACCCAGTGCTGATTGCGAAGAGCATGTCCTGCCTGTCATCATCCTTTTCAACACCATCGATCGTAGAACCTCCGCCCCAGTCATAACCTGCACTTAACGAGGTCCAGATACGGTTGTTGAATGTGTAAATCAGATGCGTCTGCAACAGAAACAGTGGATCCTGTTGACGTTTTTTTCCGCCCCGGTATTCATTGTTGTCAGTGTAAAAGTTGATCGAACCCGTCAGCTCGTATGACCAGGGGCCATGTGTATGTACGAACCCCATTTGCGGCCTGATGACATACCGGTTCTGCCCTAAATTGAGCAGCTTCTCTTTTTTATACTCTCCCAGAGGAAGCGTAACGGCCAGCGCCGCTCCCACAATGGTGTTAGTCGTATGAGATGCGCGATAGGCGTGGAATTCCTTGCCTTTTAGCGCCGGCGCACCTACAAAATTGAGGGACAACCGCAGCATTGGATCTCCCGCACCCTCGCGTTGTACGCTGCGAAACTCCCCATCCAGCACTCCTTCCCAGCGTACACGCTGATAAGGGAGCCTGACATCGATGCGCGCAGATTGTCCAAACCAGTCAAAAGCGTGCAGATAGGAGGTGACGATAGTGTCAGCCTCGACTTCTCCCTGCTCGATGCGAAGCACCGGATCCACAAAGATCTCTCCATTGGTATGGACCACTGCGGCGCCAAAAATATTTGTCCCTGTCGGAAGGTGTGTCCAGCGCCTGGCCTCCATCTCCTCCGCAAGCAAGGCTCCGGAAAATGAGAAAAACAGTAACAAGATTCCAGAAATAGATCTGACTATGTATTTCATGTTGATCGTTGATTTAAACAGGTCGTGGGGTTTCTCGCATCAGCCCGGGTGGTTTGCTGCTATTGTCTATGGAGAGAGGGAGTGCATGATCCTCTGTAACATCTCAATAACCCCGTGCAGGAAGCAGGGTTGGGAGTCTGCTTTTCAGGGCTGTATAAAACAGGGACGTTTTATCAGAGCTTACATGGACGTATTCACGCGTCCCTGAAAGGCTGATCCCGACCCTGCGCAGACTTGAACAATGCACGGGGTTATTGAGATATTACGATCCTCTCCAGTTCAGATCAACCGCGCCGACTCTCTCCACAGGATCCAGCGCCAGGGTCTGCGAGGGGAGTTCATGGAAAATAGCGTTGTAGTGGTAGGCAAAACGCCCCAACTCGTAGAAACCTGACTTGTGAGCGACCTCCGCAACCATCGTCTGATCATGCTGCGCTATTAACAGTGCGCGGCGCGCAGCATGAAATCGGTGCAGCCTGATAAAACCTGTGGGAGTCATACCGAAGTTCTCCCGGAAGGCGTACTCGAGAGTGCGTTGGCTGACGCAGGATGCCTCGCAGAGTTTCGAGATGCTCAGCGTTGAAATCGTTGATTCGCGAATCAATTCAATAGCACGTTTAAAACCCTGCTGGCGTATCGAAACATGTGCCCGCTTAACAGGCTCCGGAGAGATGTTCAGCAAACGCCCTAATCTATGCAACAGATCCTCCTCGAGCGTACGCAGCTGTGAAGGGTGCTGCAGCATGTCGGGATGTCGATGAGCATGATCCAGCAATTGGCTCAACCAATAGCCAAGCTCTTCGATGGCAGAGAGTGACGCGGGGATAAGGCGTTCAGCTGCTGCAGACAGCAGAGCAGCAGCTCTCTGCGATGAGAGTTCTCTATGCAGCAAAGAGAGATCCAGTAGTACGATGAGATGGCTCTGCCCGGCATCGATCTGGCAGTCCAGGGCGCCAGGCAAACTGGCAGGCAGTCCTTTGTTATTCGGTTCGGCATTCCAATACGATGATCGACGACCAAGTCTGAGTGGAACTGTCAGGCCCAGCTTGCCGTGCGGCGTCAGCCCCCTGATGCGTACCGGCGTGTCGAAGCTCTCCTCATAGATGATGATCGAGGGAGTCAGCAGATAGTGTTTGCGGTGTCCGTATGCCCCACATTCCAGTGGTGTGATGAGGATATCCCATGGCGCAGAGATCTCCTCATGGTGAGAGGGGTCGTCAGCAACCTGTATTCCAACTTGCATGAACGGGCGGTGCATATCGCTCGTAGATGCTTTACGAGGATTATTGTATTCACCCATTTTATTTCAGCTTTTGCGAAAAGTGCATAACAGAAATCCCGGAATTTGATTATTATCTGTCAACTATTATGTGTAAATAAAACACTTACGCTGAGTGTAGCACTCAATAGTCAAGTTGGCTGCCGCTTACATGAACCTGACAGAGCAACACCAAAATCGGAGATACAATTGATGAGAATAGCTGAATCCCGCAAGAAAACCATGATCCCCCTGGTGCTTGCCGCCGCCTTGACTTCGCCTGCATTCGCGGTCTCCACGCCCATCTCTACACCCAATGAGATGGTTCCTGAGCCTGTCGGGAAAAGCACCCTCGAACGCGGCTACTCGCTGTGGGCCGGTCGGGACTATCCAACCCATGTCTACTTTGGCGACACCCACCACCACACAGCCAACTCCGGCGACGCCTTCATGAACGGAGACCGGCTCAGCCCGGAGGATGCCTACCGCTTCGCCCGCGGCGAAGAGGTGGTCTCCTCGACAGGCCAGCCGGTAAAGCTGTCGCGCCCGATGGATTTTCTGGTGATCTCGGATCATGCGGAAGGGCTTGGCGTGATGTACGAGGTGTATAACGGTAACCCCGTGATGATGGCCGATGAGACATTGGCGCGCTGGAACAAGATGATGAAAGCCGGCGGCACAGAGTCTGGAAAGGCTATGAATGAACTGATTTCCGCGCAGGCACAGGGCACACTGCCGAATCCAGTGACCAATCCGAAAATCGCGGGTCCATTACAAAGAACAGTCTGGCAGACCTATACGGAAACGGCGGAACAATTCAACGATCCGGGCCGTTTCACCGCCATGCTCGGCTATGAGTGGACGTCGGTTCCGGGGGGCAACAATCTGCATCGCAACGTGCTGTTTCGTGATAATAAGGATAAGGTGGATCAGATGATGCCGTTCACCTCATGGCAGAGTGAGGATCCCGAGAAGCTGTGGGAGTGGATGGGAAAGTACGAAGAGAAAACAGGAGGCAAGGTGCTTGCCATTCCGCACAACGGCAATCTCTCCAACGGCCGCATGTTCGTGACGGTGGACTTTGCTGGCAAGCCGCTGACGCGCGACTATGCCGAGCGCCGCGCCCGCTGGGAAGTGCTGCAGGAAGTCATGCAGACCAAAGGCAACAGCGAAACCCATCCCACGCTCTCTCCCAATGACGAGTTTGCCGACT
>JAYELV010000076.1:0-1846 GCA_034717755.1 Pseudomonadota bacterium
ATCAGATCGAAATCTGGTTTGGGATCTTAATGAAGAAAGCGATCCGGCGTGGCAGCTTTGGTTCAAAGAAAGAGCTGAAAAAGAAGATTCTCGACTTTATCGATTATTTTAACGAAACGATGGCGAAGCCCTTCAAATGGACATATCAGGGCAAGGTTTTGAAAGCCTGATCTGTTTATAGATATTTACAACAGACGTCATCCCGGCGAAGGCCGGGATCCATAGAATCAACCGCTTACAGTTCAAAGCAGTAACACCTCAATAGCTCCGTGCAGGGTGTAGGGTCGGGAGTCTGCTTTTCAGGGCTTTCCGCCGAAAAAATGCTCCTGCATTTCCGCCTTCCATGGCGGTCCAAAACAGGGATGTTTTATCAGAGCCTATGACATACATGGATGTATTAATGTCGCCAGAGGCAGGATGCCGGAATGACGAGGTTTTTGGAGCGTATCTATCGATAATCAAATCGATCGAATGTTACTCTTCGGTGGTATCTTTCAAGGTGGCATCCGCAGCATGGGAGCGAATCGACTCGATGCCATTGAGTGCTCCCTTTTTGGTTTTGTACATCTGGGAGCTGGCGATTACCTGACCGTTACTCGCTTTCAGGGTAAAATGGAACTTATCGTTTGCTGCAGCTTTGAGTTCAAATATGCCTGTAGCCATGAATATTCTCCTTTGAGATCAGTTATATTGCGCCATACGGTATGGCGTTTGGCAGTATATCCCTATATTTCCAGAGATTGCAAAAAAATGTGGATATCACTTCAGTGTATTGCCAAATAGTTACATCTATTGGTGAAATTGTGCATTTGCCGTACATGGATGTGCAATTACCTTGATATCCGGATGCAGATATATCTCGTAACCGCTCTCTCATTCATGGCGTTCTGGCAAAAACCCAGATTTCAATTTCGCAGGCCGCGGATGCGCGCAAGGTCCTGGAAATCTCATTGACGGTTAGCCCGGTAGTCATGACATCGTCGATGATGGCTACGTGTGGAGTGTCGATCTTCGCTGTGAGCGCAAAGGCATTGCGGATATTTTGCTGACGCTCTTTTTTCGGCAGGCTGGATTGCGCTCTCGTATTGCATGTCCGGCTAAGAGTGTGTGAATCGACAGGGATCGAAAGTTGCGCAGAGAGTATGCGCGCGAGTTCCAGCGCCTGGTTGAATCCCCGCTCTCTGAGACGCCTGGCGTGCAGCGGCACGGGCAGCAGGAGTTGGGGGAGTCGCACTGATGGCGCTGCAAGCTGTTCGCACATCAATTCAGCCATCAACCTTCCTGCTGCGAGTTGGTGATGAAATTTAAAGTTGTGATGCAGGCTGGTGAGCTCGTCCTGATAGCGAAGCGGGGCAAAACAGTGGTCATAAAAAGGTGGCTTTGTTTGACAGCGCCCACATATGCTTCCAGCTGTTATTGATGATGGCAATGGTTGTGCGCAGGTCCTGCAGTGGTGATTATTGAAGGGAAGTTTGCTGCGGCAGCTTGGGCAGAGGTCCTGCTGTTTCTCCGAGAGTTTTCCGCATAACAGACAGCAGCCGGGAAGCAGTTGAAATTGTATGTTTTTTATCCAGTTGTTAACCATAACAGTCCCTGTTGGTTGACAAATATGAGCAGCCCATTAACATGGGCGGATGTAATTTCTCAGAATTGCATGCTGGTGGAAGAGCGGGGTTGGGAATTGCTTTTCAGGACTTCCGTTTATTAATGATGAAATAGAGTTTAGCAGAATAACAGTGGAGCAGAAACACAATGCAACGACATGACTGGAGTGTGGAAGAGATCGAAGAACTCTTTGGCTTGCCTTTTAACGATCTGCTGTTTCAGGCGCAGACGATTCATCGCC
>JAYELV010000076.1:1946-6109 GCA_034717755.1 Pseudomonadota bacterium
AGTTTAGCAGAATAACAGTGGAGCAGAAACACAATGCAACGACATGACTGGAGTGTGGAAGAGATCGAAGAACTCTTTGGCTTGCCTTTTAACGATCTGCTGTTTCAGGCGCAGACGATTCATCGCCGGCATTTTGATGCCAACCAGGTGCAGGTCAGTACGCTGCTTAGTATCAAGACGGGCGCCTGTCCGGAGGATTGCGGTTACTGCTCTCAAAGTGCGGCCAGTGATACGACCCTGGAACGGGAGAAGCTGCTGCCGCTGGATGAGGTGATCAGCGCAGCAGAAGCAGCGAAACAGAGCGGTTCGACGCGTTTCTGCATGGGGGCGGCATGGCGTAACCCGACCGATAAAAATCTC
This sequence comes from Pseudomonadota bacterium, assembly GCA_034717755.1. Classification (GTDB taxonomy): domain Bacteria; phylum Pseudomonadota; class Gammaproteobacteria; order Chromatiales; family Chromatiaceae; genus Sva-25. The sequence continues at coordinate 2,307 of JAYELV010000076.1, forward strand.
GACCGGGTCATCGAGATGATCACGGCAGTGCAGGATCTCGGCATGGAGACCTGTGTTACCCTGGGTATGCTGACGCAACCGCAGGCGCAACGTCTCAAGCAGTCCGGGCTGGATTACTACAATCATAATCTCGATACTTCGCCTGAATTTTACGGCAACGTCATCACCACCCGCATTTTCCAGGATCGCCTCGATACCCTGGCGCACGTCCGCGATGCTGGCATCAATGTCTGTTCGGGAGGAATTCTTGGCATGGGCGAGCAGCGGCGTGACAGGGTGCGCCTGCTTCAGGAATTGGTCAATCAGCCGCAGCATCCCGAGTCCGTGCCCATCAATATGCTGGTCAAAGTCGAGGGAACCCCGCTGGAGCATACAGATGTGCTGGATCCTCTGGAGTTCGTGCGCACTATTGCTGTTGCGCGCATGCTGATGCCGGAGTCTTATGTGCGGCTCTCTGCAGGGCGTACTGAAATGAGTGACGAGACCCAGGCGCTGTGTTTCCTCGCCGGCGCCAACTCGATATTTTACGGAGAGCGCCTGCTGACAACGGACAATCCCGAAGAGAGCCGTGATCAGCAGCTGTTTCAGCGCCTGGGGTTGAATATGGAGCAGATCGAAGCGCAGCAGAAAGTCTGCAGTCATGGCTGAAAGATTGATGGCAAGGCTGCAGCTGCAGCTGACTGAAAAGCATACACGCAATCTCTATCGTCAGCGAAGGATCATCGATTCACCACAGCAGGTTGATTTGTCGAGTGACGGCAGGCAACTGCTGAGTTTTTGCTCGAATGACTACCTCGGGCTGGCGAATCATCCTGACATAAAGCGGGCCATGAAACGTGGTATCGACCACTGGGGCGTTGGCAGCGGCGCTGCGCATCTGATCAGCGGCCATACTGCGGCGCATCATGCGCTTGAAGAGGAGCTGGCAGCCTGGCTTGGGAGGGAGCGCGTGCTGTTGTTCTCAAGCGGCTACATGGCCAACATCGGTGCGATCACTGCACTCACGGCACGCGGTGACCAGCTGTTTGAAGACCGCCTCAATCATGCCTCCCTGATCGATGGCGGGCTGGCCAGTGCTGCCGCCTTTCACCGTTACAAGCATTCAAATATCAACATGCTGGAAGGGCAGCTGGATGCTGTCAGCAAGGGTTGCAGCATGGTCATCAGTGACGGGGTATTCAGCATGGATGGTGATATTGCGACATTGATGCAGCTGACAGCCTGTTGTGAGCGGCACGATGCTCTACTGATGATCGATGATGCGCACGGCATCGGAGTTTTGGGTGAGCAGGGCAGAGGATGTACGGACGGTTATACGCAACAGCAGGTTCCCGTGCTGATGGCCACCCTGGGAAAGGCCTTCGGTGTCTTCGGTGCTTTTGTGGCGGGCAGTGAGACTCTCATCGAAACGCTGATCCAGGATGCCCGCAGCTGGGTCTATACAACGGCGCCGCCGGCGGCAATGGCGGAGGCGTTGCGTGAAGCATTGAAAATTGTGATCAGTGATGAGTGGCGTCGTGCGCATCTACGCCAACTCATTAGCCGCTTTCGTCATGGCGCCGGACAGCTCGGGCTGCCGCTGATGCCCAGTGAGACGCCCATCCAGCCTGTGGTTGTTGGTGAAGCCGATCGCGCCCTGCGCTGGAGCCATGCTCTCGAGACGCGTGGCATCCTGGTGAGTGCGATTCGCCCGCCCACGGTGCCACGGCAGAGCGCGCGCCTGCGCATCACCTTTTCAGCTTCGCATACCGATGCACATGTCGATCAGCTACTGGACGCACTGGATCAGATACAGCAGCAGGATCATTGATGGCGCTTTACTGTGAAACGACGGGGTCGGGCCGCCCGCTGGTGCTGCTGCATGGCTGGGGTATGAATGCGGCTGTGTGGCAACCACTGCTTCCCCGCTTGCAACAGCAGTGGCAGGTAACGATCATCGAGTTGCCGGGCCATGGCGGTAGTGATTCACTGCCGCTGGATAGCAGCATCGACGACTGGGCTGATGCCTGTCTGCGGGCAGCGCCACCGCAGGCCGTGTGGATGGGCTGGTCACTGGGGGCGCAGATCGCGCTGCAGGCTGCCTTGCGGCAACCGCAACGTCTGATATCCCTGCTGATGCTTGCTGGAACCCCCTGTTTCGTACGCCGCAGCGACTGGGCATGTGGTATGGATGCCGCTGATTTACAACAGTTTGGCGATGCACTCACAGCGAGTCCGGTGCAGACGTTGATGCGCTTTCTGGGACTGCAGGTGCGTGGTTCACAGCAGCCGGGAGTGGTCTTACGTCAGCTCAAGGCGAGCATCTCTTCACGGCCAGCGGCATCGACGCATGCACTGCAGACAGGGCTGCAATTGCTGTTGCATACAGATCAGCGCTCACAGCTGCATGAACTCGTGACGCCCTCTTTATGGCTCTACGGTGAAAAGGACAAACTGGTTTCATCGGCTACAGCGGACTGCGTCAGGAAGCTGCTGACAGATGCAAAAATCGAGGTGATCGATGGCTCCGGTCATGCCCCATTTTTATCCCATCCTGAACAATGCATGCAGGCACTGGAGTCCTTGAATGATTGACAAACACCATGCGCGTCGCGCCTTTTCGCGTGCAGCAGATGCTTACGATGAAGCCGCTGTGCTGCAGCGCGAGATCGGTCGACGCATGCTGCAACGGCTGGAGTATATTCGACTGCAGCCTAAAATGATCGTCGACATCGGCGCCGGAACCGGTGAGGCAAGCGCCAGTCTGCTGAAACGTTATCCGAAGGCATCAGTGATTGCACTCGATTTCGCTATACCGATGCTGCAGCGCGCCAGGCGGCGCGGCCGATTTCTGCGGCGTCCGCTGCCGCTGTGCGCCGACCTGGAGCAGCTGCCGCTGGCGGCCCACAGTGTGGATATGATCTACTCCAATGCCGCATTGCAGTGGTGCTCAGATCTCGCCTCGACTTTCAGGGAGTTTCGCCGGGTACTGCGTCCCGGAGGCGTGCTGATGTTCACCACTTTTGGCCCGGATACGCTCAAGGAGCTGCGCAGCGCGTGGGCCCAGGTCGACCCGGGAACCCACGTGAACTCTTTTGTGGATATGCATGATATCGGCGATATGCTGGTCGAAGCACAGTTTGCCGAGCCTGTCATCGACGCAGAGCAGATCACCATGACGTATGAGAGTGTCGATCAGCTGATGCGTGATATCAAGCGTATCGGTGCACACAATTCTGTGAGCGGGCGCAGCAGAGGATTGACAGGGAAAAGCCGCATGCAGCAGTTTCGTGTTGCCTACGAACAGTATCGCAGTGAAGGACGCATTCCCTCGACCTGGGAGGTTGTATACGGGCATGCGTGGGCGCCGCAGCAGGTGACAGAGGGTGGTGTAACGATGATACCTGTCGATGCGCTGCGCCAACAGGGACAGGGATGAGCGGCTATTTCATTACAGGTACTGATACTGAGGTGGGTAAGACAGTTGTTACCCTTGCGGTGATGGAACTGCTCAAGCGCCGGGGTTTCGAGGTTGCAGGTATGAAGCCCGTGGCCTCGGGCTGTTATTCCTCTGCGGCGGGGTTGCGCAATCATGATGCAATGCAAATCATGCAGGCCTGTTCAAGCGTATTGCCATATTCACAGGTCAATCCTTATGCTTTTGAGCCTGCAATTGCGCCGCATATTGCAGCAGCACGCAGCGGCGAGGCTATCAGCATCGCAAGGATTACCTCTGTTTACCGTGATCTCGAAGAGACGGCTGACAGAGTGGTGGTAGAAGGAGTCGGGGGCTGGCAGGTGCCGCTTGGCGATGAGACCATGCT
>JAYELV010000076.1:6209-18521 GCA_034717755.1 Pseudomonadota bacterium
CGTCCCGGTGCGACGGGGATGGTTACCAGAGGAATCTCCAGTCCCAGCACGTTGCGTGTGGAGTAGCTTCCGGTGAGGCGGTCCATCTTGGCGAGGCTTTCGTCATCGAGCCGCGCCAGATGAATGATCAGGCGCAGATATTTGCTGCGCTTGATGGCGGTATTGCCGAACATGCTGCGAACATTGAGCAAGCCCAGCCCACGGACTTCGATAAAATCCTGTAATAGAGGAGGGCAGCTGCCACTGACGATATCCGGCGCGATACGCGCAAATTCCGGTGCGTCATCAGCAATCAGACGATGGCCCCGGGCAACCAGTTCCAGGGCGAGTTCACTCTTGCCGACTGCGACCATGCCGGATAACAACACTCCGATTCCCAGCACTTCGAGAAAAACCCCGTGCATGGTTTCACGCTCTGCAAGTTCCTGGGAGAGATAATACTGCAGGTTGTTGAGAACCCTCTGATCATCTTCCGGACTTGTCAGCAGAGGCGTGTTGGTATCGTTGGCAGCCTCGATCAAATAGTCGGGAACATCGATGCCGTCGGTGCAGATAACCGCAGCCGGCTCCGGGACAAAGAGTTGCCGGATGGTGTCTGCGCGCGTTCTGCCTGCAAGCATCCCCAGATAGTTCAATTCAGCATTGCCGATCAGCTGGATGCGATTCGGATGGATGAAATTCAGAGAGCCGACCAGGGTCTGTCCGCGGCTACTTTTCTCCTCATCCAGCAGAGGTTTGTCACTGCCATCGATGCCTGCCAGCCAGCTGATCTCAAGACGCTGGGCGACTGCCTGGATGAAGCTTCCGATGGTCGAACGGCTCATGCGATTTTGCGTTGCTGTATACCGGTAAGAATAGAATAAATCTCCTCCTGAGTAGAGGCTGAACGCAACTGATCACGGATATCCGCATCATTGAACATCTTTGCAAGTGCAGCCAGCAGACGTAAATACTCTTCGTTTGCTCCAGCCGGTACCAGCATGGCAAAAAGAATGTCGACAGGATCCTCATCCGGGGCATCGAAATCAACGCCCTGAGCGAGGCGTATAAAAACAGCCCTGGGATTATCGATGCCCTGCAAACGCGCATGCGGAAGTGCTATTCCGTATCCCAGAGCCGTGCTTCCAAGCTCTTCGCGTGCGCGCAGTTTGTTGACGATGGTCTGCGGTGAGGCATCGGGGTCCTCCAGTAAGGCCGCGATCTTGTCGATGAGTTCGTCTTTCTCGCCTGGCGCGGCATCCAGTATGATGCCGCTCCCATTGAGCAGTGAGGGAGGAATTGTCATTAACGGTGACTCTGCAACTTCTCTTTGTATTTCATTAACTGGCGGTCGAGTTTATCAACCAGGGCGTCGATGGCGGCATACATATCTTCATTTTCGGTCTCAGCAAAGATATCCTGCCCACTGACATGAAAGTTGGCTTCAGCCAACTGGCGTTGTTTTTCTATACCCAGAATGACGTTAACCCGGGTGACGCTGTCGAAATGCCGCTCCAGCTTTTCAAATTTACTATTGACGTAATTGCGCATGGACTCGGTAATATCCAGGTGACGACCAGTTAGATTGACTTGCATGTTGTTGTCCTCTTGTTGTCATGATCCTATGAAAAAATCGATAGGATGGGGGTTCGGGAAAGGGCCGGGAAAGTGTCTGTGATATCTCATCGGATTGCAACCCTTCCCCCGTAAAATTAAATCATGCGTTTGCGATCACTCGATGACGGAATTGCCATCGAATCACGATATTTTGCCACAGTACGACGGGCAATGGAGATTCCCTGCTCTTTCAGCAGAGAGGTAATTCTGTTGTCGCTCAATGGTTTTTCAGACTCTTCCAGGTGAATCATTTTTTTGATTCTGGCGCGAACAGCCGTTGATGAGTAATTCCCCGAAGTTTCATTACCAACATGGCTGGAGAAGAAATACCTGAATTCAAAGATACCAAGGGGCGTCAGCATATATTTGTTGGTAACAGCACGGGAAATCGTGGATTCGTGCAATTCGAGTTCATCGGCCAGTTCCCGCATCACCATCGGCCTCATTGCTTCCGCTCCCCTGTCAAGAAAGGCCTGCTGCCGTGTGACGATGCTTTGCGCCACTCTCAGCAGGGTCTCGCGGCGGCTCTGCAGGCTTTTTAGCAACCAGCGGGCCTCCTGAAGGTGGTCGCGCATCAACTGGTTGTCATGGCTGCGGTCGCCGCGTTTTATCAGACCGGCATAGCCGTTGTTGATACGTAGAGCAGGGGCGTTTTCGTTGTTGCTCTCGACGACCCAACGGTCATTGTGGCGAATGACAGTGACATCCGGGATGACATAGTCGTTGCTCTTTTTCGAGATGCTCTGTCCCGGGCGGGGATTGCATGAGCGAATCAGCTGCAGAACTATTTTGAGGGACTCTTCGTCCAGTCCGGTGCGCAAGCGCAGCATCAGGGTGTTATTTTCAGCAAGAAGATCAAACCAGTTTTCGATCACTGAAATGGCCTGGTTGCGCCGGGGAGTATCTGCATCTAATTGATGAAGTTGAATGTCCAGGGTTTCACGCAAATCACGCGCACCAACCCCGGCTGGATCAAAACTCTGAATTCTCTTCAGTACATCTTCGACCAGTTTCGGAGTAACCAGCTGTGAATGAAAACTCTCCGTTGTTTCATCTGTGTCACCGATAAAATAGCCATCGTCATTGATCTCCTCGATGAGGAGTTGTGCTATCTGCTGTTCGATATCAGTAAAGGATGCAAGGCAGGTTTGCCATAACAGATGGTCGTACAGTCCCGTTTCTGCGGCAGCAGAGGAGATGTCCCACTCGGATTCCTTTGATGTATTTTGGCTGCGTGGTGGTGAGATGTCGTAAATTGACGACCAGTCGGCATCGACAGGGAGCTCATCGGGGATTTTATCGTCACTCGTATTGAGTTCCAGAGTAGAGGGATCGGTGATTTCGTCAACACTCTGCGCTTCAAATGGCTCTTCATCAATGGCTTCATCGACTTCCAGCATAAGATTCTCTTCGAGAGCCTGTTGAATTTCGGCATTCAGCTCCAGGGTCGAGAGTTGCAGCAAGCGTATGGCCTGCTGCAGTTGCGGAGTCATGGTCAATTGTTGACCAAGACGGATTTGAAGGCTTTGCTTCACTGTTATTTTAAATTGTATATGTAGGCTGGTTAGTCATATTTTAGCTGATACAGCAGATTTTGCTACTGACTTGCCTCAACTCTTTGATCTTACATTTGAAAGTCATGTCCGAGATAGACTTCGCGTACATCCGGGTTATCCAGTAACATTTGTGGTTCTCCCTGCGCAAGCACCTCGCCTTCGTTGATGATATAGGCTCTGTCACAGATGCCCAGTGTTTCGCGTACATTGTGGTCGGTGATCAAAATGCCGATACCCTCCGCAGAGAGCTCTCTGATGATATTCTGGATATCCGTGACGGAAATCGGGTCGATGCCGGCAAAAGGTTCATCCAGCAGGATGAAGGAGGGTTCCATTGTCAATGAGCGGGCAATCTCGAGACGCCGCCTCTCTCCGCCCGAAAGGCTCATGGCCAGGTTGCTGCGCAGAGCGGAGAGCCCAAACTGTTTCAGCAGACTATCGCAGATTTCCCTGCGCTGATGCTTTTCCAGTTCCGGGCGCAGTTCCAGGATCGCCAGCAGGTTATCTTCAACACGCATGCGGCGAAACACCGATGGCTCCTGGGAGAGATAGCCGATGCCGAGATTGGCGCGGCGATGAATGGGCAACTGCGTAATATCCCTGTCACCCAGCATGACTCTGCCGCCGTCCACGGGAACGAGGCCTACGATCATATAAAAACTGGTGGTTTTGCCGGCGCCGTTGGGGCCCAGCAGACCGACAACTTCACCTCGCTTGACGTCGATGGAGACATCTTTGACGACCGTGCGCTTGCTGTATCGCTTGAGCAGTGATATGGCGCTGAGTTTCCCCATGGGTTACTCCTCGAGCCGAATGGTCGTATGCACGCGCTCACGGGCATTTGCCTTTTTACCGGCGACTACGTTCATGTGTTTCAAATCAAAAATAATGCGGTCATTGGTGACCTTGCTGTCATCCTGCTCGATGCGGGCATTGCCGGTCATGACCAGCCGCTCCTTTTTCATGTCATAGTCGATATTGCGGGCTTCTCCTCTGAGAGGCGGCTCCTTGTCATTGCTCTTTTTGATATGTTTGATGTGAATGGGTGAGCCACTCATTTTAATATGCTCGATGTGCATATCGTAATCCGCCACAAGCGCATCTCCACTGGTATGGTTTCCTTCCAGGTCCAGATGTTCGAATTGAAGCGGCTCCCCCTTGAGTTGCAGCAGTCGCTGCTTGACATGGTAGATGACAACAGAGGCTTTGCCGCTGGATGAGCCTTCGGCTCCGGACTGCTGAAAAAGGACGGGATTGCCGGTCGCCGTGATCAGGCTATTGTTGTGCTGGTCACGCACGAGCTTGAGCTGATCACAAAAGAGCGAGATCTCTCCCTGCGTCAGCTTGACGTTGCCGCTGTAAATGATAGAAGCAGTTGCATCATCATGCTCGACACTGTCGGCAGAGATGTTGACCGGTAGTTTTATCTCTGCATGCAACTGTGTTGCAGCAAACATCATGAAAGCGAGAAAAATGGTGACGAAGCACCCGGCTCTCTTATTCAATGACATGGGAGCCGCTCACATTTGAGAGAAGACGCACCTGCACAGGTTTTTTCATGTGGATGTCCACACCAATTCCGGAGAGCATGTGACCACCATTCAAAACCGTTGTAGGCGCCATGCTGTATGCCAGGCTGTTGTCATAATCAATGATCATGTCCCTGCTGATCGTCTCGATAGCGGGAGAGGTATCGCTCGCGTCCTGTTTGAGAAAGACGGAGCCGTAGAGCATCAGGAGTTTGTTTTTTTGATCTATCCAGCCGTGATCGGCTTGTGTATACCAGTTGGGGGCATCTGCAGGAGTCATGATCAGATGGATATTGTCCAGCTCGGTCGATCTGTCGATGTAATGGCGCAGTTCGTCAGCAATAATATGATGCAGGTGATGACCGCTGGAGTCGGTATGAGTCATTTGCAGATTACGTATGCGGATATCGGGGTAATCCTGGTGGAGAGAATGCCCTGCAACTGATGATTTTGTCTGCCGGTCCAGATGCGTGACATAGCTGCCGGTTGCCAGCATGACAGCGATCAGCACAATGAAGCCCAGCCAGCTCTTCATGAAAGAAATGTGGTCAGACTTGACTCAAAGGTTCCCTGGGCCTGCATGATCATTTCACAGACATCACGGGCGGCGCCGCGCCCGCCAGTGGATGGGGTTTGCCAGTGAGCATGCTGCGTCACCAGCGGATGTGCATCTTTCACCGCAATTGCGAGAGCAACCTGGCGCATGACGGGCAGGTCGATGAGATCATCACCGACATAGGCAATCTGCGCATCGCTAAATCCCGTCTCCTGTTTTAACTCTTCATAAGCTGAGATTTTATTCTTGCGTCCCTGAAAAACAAATTTGACTCCCAGGGTTTGCATGCGGATCTTGACGACTTCGGAACTGCGTGCAGTGATGATGGCAATCTGTACGCCGCTTTGCTGTAAAAGCGACATTCCCAGGCCATCTTTGGAGTTAAACGCCTTGTACTCCTGGCCATCATCACCGATGAAGAGGCTGCCGTCTGTCAAAACGCCATCGACATCAAAGATGAGCAGGCGGATCTGGGATGCTTTATGTTCGATATCCTGCATGTTTTTTCTCTTGGAGTATTCTGCAATTCTAAATATAGAGATATTCACCACGAAGGGCACGAAGATATTTTATAACCATTTGATTCTTTTAACTTCTCAATCAGTCCGTGCAAATGCCGTCATTGCGAGGGAGCCTAAGCGACTGTGGCAATCCCCAAAGTAGATTGCCGCGTCGCTTTCAGCTCCTCGCAATGACATCTGTTTTAACAAAATGTATTCAATGCACGGTGTTATTGAAATGTTACTGATTCTTCTTATAACCATTTGATTCTTCGTGGTCTTTGTGAGCTTCGTGGTAAAAGTCTTTTAAGATATCGACTTTTTATTGGTACATTGAGAATTGCTCCTGGAGTATTAGACTATAAAACATCCAGGTTGTTTGCATATGCTGCTGCAAGTAACACAAGAACAACTATTTAATGACTTTTAACTGTGGCCGCGAACTGTTTTTTGAGCTGCTTTGCGGACCTGGAGTTTGCGGAGGTTCACCTTCCGGTTGCTCGTCCTGGAACAGCATTCCCTGGCCATTTTCGCGCGCGTAGATTCCCAATACGGCATCCGGCGGCAGGCCGATATCCAGTGATTGCCCGCCAAAACGGGCGTTGAAGCAGATCCAGTCATTGCCAAGATCAAGCGCCTTAACAGCAGTTGGACTGATATTCAGTACGATTTTTCCATTCTCGACATGCTGATGCGGAACAGTAACATGCTCCTGTTCAGCATTGACCACCATGTGTGGAGTCAAATCGTTGTCGACAATCCATTCGTAGAATGCACGGATCAGGTAGGGGCGGGTAGAAGTCACTTACGCAGTTCTTTCTCTTCTTCCGTGAGGCTCTTGCCAAAACATGGACGTTCAAAAAGACGCTTTGCATAACCAAGCACCTGTCCGGATCCTGCGCCCTTGAGTTCAATGCCAAGAGCAGAAAGCCGCCATAGGAGTGGTGCAATCGTGGCATCCACGAGGGTGAAATCATCGCTCATGAACCAGGGTTTTGCGGCCAGCACCGGTCCGGCCGACAGCAGCGCCTCTTTGAGCTCCTTGCGGGCTTTCGTGGCCGGTTTGCCGCCTTTGATAATAATGTCTGACAGTGTGTACCAGTCTTTTTCCACGCGGTGCAGGTAGATGCGGGTGGTTGCGCGAGAGACGGGGTCTATTGGCAGCAGGGGAGGGTGAGGATAGCGCTCATCGAGGTACTCCATGATAATGCGTGAATCATAGAGTGACAGATCCCTGTCTATGAGGGTTGGCAGCGTGCCATAGGGATTGACTTCAGTGACATCTTCGGGCAAGTCGAGAGGGTCGGCATCGAGAATGTCGACGGTGATATTTTTCTCAGCAAGCACGATGCGTACACGATGGCTGTAGATGCTCTCCGGGTCAGAGAACAGGGTCATGACGGTTCGCTTGTTGATCATGCTTGGCATGCTGATGTGATCCTCGAAAGCGCTAAAGCAGCGCAATTAAAAAAGGCACACATTATAACATGCACGCCTTTTGTTGGCTGGAGTTATAGTTTTACGGTTCGATTAATGAACGTCTTTCCAGTATTCCTTTTTCAACAGGTAGGCGAAGATGAAGAATACCAGCAAAAACAGCAGTACCTTGATGCCAAGAGAGTGGCGTTTCAGCTTGCTGGGATCGCCCATGTAGGAGAGGAAGTTGGTCAGATCCAGCGCCATTTGATCATACTCCTGAGGAGACATCTTACCGGGCTTGACCATCTCGAAGCCCTTGAAGACGTGGCTCTCGTGGCCATTCGCGTCTTTATGCTCCTCGAAAACCGCTTTTTGCATTCCCTGGAGTTCCCATAGAACATGCGGCATGCCAACCTTGTCGAAGACGGTATTGTTGACGCCAAAGGGGCGGCTCTCATCGATGTAGAAGCTGCGCAGGTAGGTGTAGATCCAGTCGTCACCGCGCAGACGTGCTTCCAGGGTAAGATCAGGCGGTGGAGCACCGAACCAGTTGGCCGCATCGTTTGGATTCATAGCGGTTGTCATCAGGTCTCCGGGCTTGGCGTCGGCAGGCATCAGATTCTGTTTGAGCAGATCTTCAGGGATGTCAAACTCGAGCATGCGTTGCCAGCGTTCGTATTTCATCGAGTGGCAGGTAAGGCAGTAGTTGACATAGTATTTGGCGCCGCGCTGCAGTGATGCCTGATCGGTGATATCCACATCAGCATGATCAAGATGGAGATTGCCGCCGCTTGCGAATGCGCAAGAGGATGCCAGCATAACAATTGCAATCAATAGCTTTTTCATTTTGTCACCCTCTCAGGAACCGGCTTGGTTTTATCCGCCTTGCTGAACCACGGCATGAGGAAGAAGAATGCGAAGTAGAGTGTCGTCGCAATTTGTGCAAACAGCGTGTACAACTCTGTTGCAGGCTGTGTGCCGAGCCACCCGAGGATGATAAATACGATCACGAACATGGCGAGGAAGCCCTTGTAGAGACCGCCCTTATAGCGTACGGACTTGACCGGGCTGCGATCCAGCCACGGCAGCAGGAACAGCACCACAATAGCGCCGCCCATGGCGATAACACCCCACACCTGTGTGCCTGCGAAACTGGGAACAGCACGCAAAATGGCATAGAAGGGAGTGAAGTACCACACCGGTGCAATGTGTTCGGGTGTCTTCAATGGGTTTGCCGGCTCGAAGTTTGGCGCCTCGAGGAAATAGCCGCCGCCCTCAGGTGCAAAAAAGACAATACCGGCAAAGAACATCAGAAATACGATAATGCCGGCAATATCCTTCACCGAGTAGTAGGGGTGGAAAGGAATGCCATCGGTTGGAGCAGTGTCGCTCCACTTGTTGCCTTTGGGGCCTTTTTTGATCTCGATGCCGTCCGGATTGTTGGAGCCCACCTTGTGCAGCGCCACGATGTGCACGAACACCAGTGCGGCGAGAACGAAGGGCAGCAGGAAGTGCAGTGCGAAAAAACGGTTCAGGGTAACGTCGGAGATGACGTAGTCGCCGCGAATCCAGATCGCCAGATCTTCACCAACGATGGGGATAGCCTGGAACAGGTTGACGATGACTGCTGCGCCCCACAGTGACATCTGTCCCCAGGGAAGCAGGTAGCCCATGAAGGCGGTCGCCATCATCGCCACATAGATGACCATGCCGATGATCCACAGCAACTCACGTGGTTTGCGATAGGAGCCATACATCAGGCCGCGGAACATATGCAGGTAGATGACTAGAAAAAACGCCGATGCGCCGGTCGAATGCATGTAGCGGATCAGCCAGCCCCAGTTGACATCGCGCATGATGTATTCAACAGATGCAAAAGCGAGATCAGCATCCGGTTTGTACATCATCGCCAGCCACAGGCCGGTAAGGATCTGGATAACCAGCACCAGCATCGCCAGTGAACCAAAGAAATACCAGAAATTAAAGTTTTTCGGCGCGTAGTATTGAGCCAGGTGCTCATTCCACACCTTGGTCATCGGAAAGCGATCATCGATCCAGCCGACCATGTTTTGCAATGCACTCATGAGGCACCTCCGTCAACACCAATAAGAATAACCTTGTCAGAGAGATAACTGTGCGGCGGGATCACCAGATTGGTCGGAGCGGGAAGGCCTGCAAAGACGCGTCCGGCAAGGTCGAACTTGGAGCCATGGCAGGGGCAGAAGAAACCTCCAAGCCAGTCCTCGCCAAGATCAGCAGGGGCAACATCGGGACGATAGGTTGGAGAGCAGCCGAGATGGGTGCAGATGCCGATGGCGACCAGGTACTCAGGTTTGATCGAGCGAGTCGGGTTTTTGCAGTAGGCCGGCTGTTGCTCGATCAGAGAAGCAGGATCGGCGAGCTTGCCGTCAAGTGTGGGCAGATCTTCAAGATTCTGCTTTGTTCTGTTTACCACCCACACCGGTTTACCGCGCCATTTGACGCGCAGCAGTTGACCCTCTTCAAGTTTGCTGATGTCGGCTTCCACCGGTGCGCCGGCAGCTTTTGCCCTTGCACTCGGTTGCCATGACATCACAAACGGAACGGCGACGGCTCCTGCTCCAACAGCGCCAATGACGGCTGTCGAGAGAGTCAGAAAGCGGCGTTTTTTTAGATCTGCCCCTTCACTCATAGTGTTGTCTCCCACAAATTAATCCACATAATTGACTGGCAAAGCAACAGCTTCGACAGGGATATTAGAATTTTGGTAAATCAGAATATTGTAGAATTCTTGAAATTAACCGGTAAATTGTCTTATATGTGTGGTGTCAGGTCAAGTTGAGATGAGTGGATGTTGATATATGTCAACCAATCGAGTGCTATCTGGGCATCCTCGGTGGTGGGTTTTCCCGCAACCATATTTCATTCTCGCTGTCATATTCCCAGACCTGCTGGTCGATGATGCGTTTTATCACCTGGCTGTCATGGTAGACATATTCGATCGCAGCCGTTTGATGTGCCGAGTTCTCCCCTGTTTTGACCGGGTTGGAGAGCACTTTGTATGAGGTCACGGTGATGCCTCTGTTTTTTGGCGTCTGTTCGGGGTGAGCCAGCATAGCTCCCTGTTCGTTCGGCCCTTGCCAGCGTAAGACCTTGCCATAGAACGTCAGAGTCGATGACAGAGATTCATCGCGTTTGCGCTCAGCCATGCTCTGGCAGCCGCTGGTGAAAGCAACACAGCAGCCCAGAAGAAAAATAAAATGCAGTTTCCAGCGTAACATAGTCAGTAATGTGTCAAAATTCGTCGCATTTGCAAGCATAACAGATTAGGTGGGCAGTGATTCATTCACTTTGCCCTTCCTTCGAAACCCACTCCCGTCGATTCCTTCAGAGGCCCCTTAGTGATGACAGTCAATCAAAATCCTTCCATCGATGCGCATGTCAAACTGGGGCAGGGCGAGGTGTATGTACTGGGGACAGCGCATGTCTCTCGGGCCAGCGCTGATGAGGTCCGTGAACTCCTGGATAGTGGTGAATTTGATGCTGTTGCGGTCGAGCTCTGCAACAGCCGCTACCAGTCGCTGATCGACCCCGATGCCATGGCGCGCATGGACCTTTTTCAGGTCATCAGGAGCGGCAAGGCATCGATGGTAACGGCGCAGCTGGCGCTCAGCGCCTATCAGCAAAGGCTGGCCGAACAGTTTGGTATCGAGCCGGGAGCGGAGCAGCGTGAAGCGATCAGTATTGCCGAAAAGCACGATTTGCCGGTTCTGCTGATTGACCGTGAAATTGGAGTCACATTGCGCCGGGTGATGAATAATGTCAGCTGGTGGAAGCGCTTTGGCCTTTTTGGCGGGCTGCTGGCGTCTGTTCTATCGCGCGAAGAGGTGACGGAGGAGGATGTCGAAAGGCTCAAGGAGGGGGATATGCTGGAGACGACCTTTTCTGAATTTGCCGCCGAACGCAAGGATCTGTTTGAACCATTGATTACAGAACGGGATCGTTACATGGCTGCCCGGCTCATCCAGGAGGAGCAGCAGCACTCTTACAAAAATATTCTCGCAGTGGTTGGCGCCGGGCATCAGAAGGGAATTCTTGAAACACTGCAGCAGGGAGTTGCTGATCCGCAGCAGTTGTTGACGGAACTGGAGCAGTTGCCGCACAAAAAATCCTGGCTCAAGTTTCTGCCCTGGCTGATTGTGGTGCTGATCCTGGGTGGGTTTACCGCTGGTTTTATGCGCAGTCCGGAGTTGGGCTGGAACCTGGTTGCCGAGTGGGTTTTGATCAACGGAACCTTGTCGGCACTCGGAGCGCTGATTGCGGGGGGGCATATCCTGACGATTTTGACAGCATTTGTCGCTGCCCCGATCACTTCACTGAACCCGACTGTTGGCGCAGGCATGGTCACAGCTGCTGCCGAGACACTGCTGCGCAAACCGCAGGTGGGTGATTTTGAGCAGTTGCGCCATGATGTCACTCACTGGAGTGGCTGGTGGAAAAACAGGGTGTCACGCATCCTGCTGGTATTTCTCTTCAGCACCATGGGTTCGGCGGCCGGAACCTATATCGCCGGTTTCCGTATTTTTGACAAGCTGGTGGGAAGTTAAAGACAGGCTCCTGATATGTATTAATTTGCAAGTAATTGTGCCAGAAGGGTTTTACAACTCCACTTCGAAATCGAACTGGCTCAGAAACTGTGCGGTGATGAAATCCATCGTTGAAATATGATTTTTGAACCAGTCTGGCCAGTCATGCTGTACGTACTGCTTCAGAGATTCAAGATTCTGCTGCTGGTCCCACTGCTGCTGCACCTCGCGTATCTGTTGCAGAGCTGCTTCGTGTTCCTGGGCGTGTACCGGGAAAGCAGGGAAGCGGTACTCCTCCATGTAGTGGTTTTCCCGGGAAAAGTGCTGCTCGGTATGTGCGATCCACTGCTCCAGAAGTTGACTGATGTGTGTGTTGTCAGGCGTGTCGGCGTCAAGCAAACTGCTTATCGATTGAACCAGCGTCAACTCTTCACAGTGGACAGTGTTCATGAAATCAAGTGCGACCTGGGGTATGGTGCTGCAATCAGGAGTTGCCATAGTCTCTCTTTTCCGCATATCAGATGAGTCAGGGGGCGATCATCCGCGATCATCATGCGATGCACAATGATCTAACTCAAGAGAAAGTGTTTT
>JAYELV010000077.1:0-1103 GCA_034717755.1 Pseudomonadota bacterium
CTGTTGCAATCAAAGCCTGCCTTGGCGCAGCGGTGGCATTATGCATGAGCGGTTTGAGCAGCGCCTATCTGAGCGAATCGGCTGAAAGAAAAAAGGAGCTGCATGAACTGGAACAGGCCCTGATTGCCGACCTTGGAAATTCGGATGTAGGCCGTGCAAGCCGTCTGGTCCCTGTTGTCGTCGCACTGGTCAACGGCATGTCACCCCTGCTGATCTCGCTGACGATCATGACGCCGCTGTGGCTGGCGCAGCAGGGCATCACCCTCCCCTTGTCGCCCTTCCTGCTTGCCTCGCTCATCGCCCTGCTGTTGATGTTCCTGCTTGGTGTGTTGCTGGCCAGGCTCAGCAGGGAGTTCTGGCTGTGGTCGGGGTTGCGAGCCCTGGCAATCGCCGCAGGTACGGCGCTGATCATTGTTGTCATCAGCGTGTAGATGATCAACTGATAACCATCCCGTCAAAGAGTGACATCAAGCCACGCTGTACGCTGAGATTTCAACGATCATCCGAGTTCCGGTTACTGCCAGTCAACGGCACGAATGAGACTGGCAGAACGCATTTCTCGGTGATGTTCCCCTCTTCATCCTTGCTGATCTCCATCAACTGCTGCGTCATCCATTGGCCTCCCAGCGGAATCACCAGGCGTCCGCCGGGTTTGAGCTGCCTGATCAGTTCGGGGGGGATGTCTTCGGATGCGGCAGTCACGATGATGGCGTCGTAGGGGGCCTGCTGCGGCCACCCCAGGCGCCCGTTGCCGCATTTGACGACGATATTCTTGTAGCCGAGATTATGTAGGAATTGCTGCGCCTGTTGAGCCAGTTGTGGAATGATCTCAATGCTGATGACCTGTTTGACCATGCGTGACAGCACGGCCGCCTGGTATCCGGATCCGGCGCCAATCTCCAGCACCACGCAATCGCTGTCAACCTCCAGCATGTCCGTCATCAGGGCAACGATATAGGGCTGTGATATCGTCTGGCCCTGGCCAATCGAGAGCGGGTAGTTTCCCCAGGCGAGCTCGCGATCCTCGTCACGCACGAAATCTTCACGATTGACCTGCATCAGCGCCTCGTAAACCTCGGGCTTGAGGCTCTCCCTGCCGGTAT
>JAYELV010000078.1:0-1087 GCA_034717755.1 Pseudomonadota bacterium
CAACAGGCGGCGCGTCAGGCGATTTCGCTGATGGATCTCACCACCCTGAACGATGATGATACCGACCAGAAAGTGATCACATTGTGTCATGCCGCCCACACAGCTGCCGGTGACACCGCAGCTGTGTGTATCTACCCCCGCTTTATTCCCATAGCCCGCAAGACCCTGCGGGAGCAGGACTGCAGCCACATCCGCATTGCCACTGTCACCAACTTTCCACATGGCGGTGCTGATATTGATATTGCCGTTGCCGAAACCCGTGCAGGCGTCGCCTACGGAGCTGACGAGGTGGACGTGGTGTTTCCCTACCGGGCCTTGATGGCCGGGGATGCTGAAACCGGGCGGCAACTGGTCAGTGCATGCAAGGCGGCGTGCGGTGATGGCGTGAAATTGAAAGTGATCATCGAATCGGGCGAGTTGCACACACCTGAGCTGATCCGCACCGCCAGCGAAATCTGCATCGATGCCGGCGCAGACTTTATCAAGACATCGACAGGTAAAGTCCCGGTCAACGCCACCCTGGAGGCTGCCGGGGTGATGTTGCAGGTAATCAGCGAGCGCAACCGGGATGTTGGTTTCAAGGCGGCCGGCGGTGTCAGTGATGCAACTGCTGCAAAGCAGTATATGGATCTGGCGGCAAAAATAATGGGTGACGAATGGGTCAATGCGGAGCACTTTCGCTTCGGCGCCTCGAGCCTGCTGGCGAGTCTGCTGGCGGAACTTGAACTGGCCGAACAACCAGCCGATACAGGAGGCTACTAATGAAACGCACAATTATATTACTGCTCGACTCTTTTGGAGTCGGCGGTTCAGAGGATGCCGATAAATTTATCGGCATCAATAGTGATGATGGCAGCAACTTCAATGACGTGGGCGCCAGTACACTGGGGCATATCGCCCAGGCCTGCGCCAGCGGAGACGCCAACAATGGCCGCAGCGGGCCTCTCAATATTCCAAACCTCAACAGGCTTGGAATAGGGCGCGCATGCAAGGAGAGCAGCGGCTATTTCCCTGAAGGCCTGGATGATTCGGTCGAGCCAGTCGCTGCCTATGGCTTTGCAAAAGAGCTCTCGACCGGCAAGGATAC
>JAYELV010000079.1:0-9925 GCA_034717755.1 Pseudomonadota bacterium
CACCGGCATCGTTGTAACTGTAGCTGACATCAAAGGAGTGATCCGCAACCGTGGAACTGCTGTGCAGCAGCAGGCCGCGATCATCGTACTGATAACCGCTGCTGCCGGATGCATCGGTCACCGAGGTTAGGCGGCCTTTTCCGAATGCGCCTTCGTCATATCGCAATACAGTATCGAGATCCTCCCCTGCATAATCGATCCCTATGAGACGATTCAAGGCATCGTAGCTGTAGCCGGTCACTACACCATTGGCATCGACCTCCCTGATCCGGTTTCCTGCAGGGTCGTATTGGTAGTCACTGCTGCCGCTGTCAGAACTGAGAGACTGCATCAGTTCACCCCAGGGGGAATAACTATATTGTGTCGCCCCGCCGTTGGCGTCAGTCACCTGCGTGATGCGGCCGAAGAGATCGTGAGAGAGTGTGGTGACGCCGTTCAGGCCATCCTGTATCTGCTGTAGGCGCCCTTCATTGTCATAGCCATAACTGAAAGTCGATGCAGTGACGCCGCTGGTGTTGCCGAACTGACCGTATAGCGTTGTCTGCAACAGATCATTGAGGCCGTTGTACTGTTGCTGTGCAGCCACTTCAGCAACAGTCGCCAGGGAGTGTTGCTGTGGCAGGCCGGTGAAGGGATCATATCGGTCGATGCTGCTGCTGACTGATGTACCGTCTGCGCGAAAATAGCGGCTTGTCACTTGCGTGTAGCCGGAGGCATAAACATAGCTGAAATCGAGCCTATCGCCGGATGGGTAGGTGATTTGTGTCAGCTGGCCGTGATCATTGTATGCCAGTGCGATCACCCGTCCCAGCTCATCGGTGATCTTGCCGACCCTGCCCTGCGTGGTATATTCAATCGATGTGCTACGTCCATCGCGGCTGATCAACAGCGGGCGGTTGCGGCTGTCGAAACCCATTTCCGTGGTCACGCCATTGGCATCGGTCGCGTTAAACAACTGCCCTGCCCTGTTGTAACTGTAGCCGGATGTCAGCTCGAGAGGGCGCTCCACCCTGCTCAGCAGACCCTGGTCATTGTAGAAAAAGCGGTGCCGATCCTGAGTCCCCGGCTGCGGACCATCGACAGAAGCCAGCTTGCCCAGCAGAGGATTACCCTGGCTGTCGCTGCTGTTGGAATGATATCCATAGCTCCAGCTATGGCTGTCCCCAGTTTCTGAATCAAGCAGGGTTCTGCTGAGCATGCGACGCTCGGCATCATAGGTGAAACGGGTTTCACGCAGTCCCTGCTCATCGATCAGCGCAACACGATTGCTGTTGTCAACATAGCTGATGGTGGTGACGCGTTCGCTGCTGCTGCCCGCCATCTGTGTGATCCGGGTCGTGCGTCCAATTGTGTCGTACTCATAGCGGGTTGTATTGCCGCGTGCGTCACGTCTCTCTACGAGCTTGCCGCGGCTGTCGAAAGACCTCTGCAGTGTCGTGCCCCTGGTGGTGCTGCTCTGCTGCAGAATCCAGTAGCGCTTCGCATCGGCGATGAAAGTTTGGGATTCAACAATGGTGTTGGAATCCACCTGCCTGCTGTTTTTGACGGCGCGCACCGCCGGGATGCCTGCGTAAGTGGTTTGTGCATAGCTGTAGTCATGACGACGGCCATCCCTGAGCGTGTAGCTGCTGACACGCATTGCCTTTTTGTTATACAGCGTGCTGCGGCTCCAGGTGACGCTCAGCGCCTGCGCATCAATGTTGTCATGCACGCTGCTCAGCAGGTACTGTTTGTAGCCCTTGTTGTCGACTGGATGATAGCCATAGTCCCTGCTGTTGTTGTCGGGATCCACGACCTGCACCAGGTTGCCGTAGTCATCGTAGGAGTAGCTCCAGATGCGCTCAGCCTGGTCGCTCACCTGCTCGACGAAGCCACGCTCGTTATAGACAAAATTCAGTGCAAATCCATAGCTGTCATACTGGCGCAGCAGGCGGCCCTGCTCGTCGTAATCGTAGTAGACGCTGGAACCGCTCTGATCCGAGTAGCTCTCCAGCAACTCTCCGCTGTCGTTGTAGATGGAGTAGCTGAGGCTCTCTTCGAATACCTGCTTGAAACTGCCGTCAGGCTGTTTCTCAAAAGTGAAAAACAGCACCTGTGGCGGTGTACAGGTGGTTGCACTCTCCTGCAGCCTGTAACGCCGTCCGTATGAAGACATCCATACAGGCGTGGATTCGAACTCAGTGGCGGTTGTTTCCGATCCATCGGCGCTGGCCTCCGCGACGGCTTTGTAGGTGCGGGCTATATTGGACTCCTGTGCAGTGAACCAGCCGCGGCCAAACATGCCTGCGCGAAAATCAAACGAGTTGTAGGTGCGCTTCAATCCAACGCGGGTTGTCCCGGGAAAGCGGATATCGGTGTCACTCCAGACAAGGGATCCCCTCGCCGTGTAGACCGGCGAACCAGTGTTGCAATCATCGGGAGGGCCGCATTCGCCATCTTGGCAATCCTCTTCAGGTTCCGGACCGGGCCCCGTGATGTCCTCCCGCCAGCCATTCCAGGGGGCATCATAGGCAACTGCCGGAATGCCTGAGAGTAGTGCTGCTAACGCAAAGGCTGCAATGAGGCTTTGCCTGATGATTTGTTTCATGTTCTCACTCCTTGAGATAGGAAAACTCTGTGTAAACTCTCAAATATTCCCGTGCATCATTTGAGTCCTTCAATGCGTAGGGCGTAATAAGCGACAGCGCATTGGGAAGGTGCAAGTAAAACACGGTGTTATTGAGGTGATACCTATTCAGTATGTGCGAGATTGCTTCGTCGCAGGCTCCTCGCAATGACAATTGTTTAATGGTTACCCTGAACCCGGCTGGATCAACTGATCCAACTGCAGTTGCAGCTGCATGATCTCCTCTGCCAGCGTGTTCAATTGATCTCCCTGGTCCGGATGCTCCTGCAGCCAGGCATGCAGCGCTTGCTGATGCGTTTCTTCGTAGGTGTAGAGCTGTTTCAGGGTCAGGCCATAGCTTGAAACAATCTTTTCAGTTTCGGAGAAACTCTGCTCAGCAATGAGCTCGTACTTTTGTGTATCGTTGAGATCCATATTGCCAAGCTTGTAGATCGCGTCATCGATTTGCCACACTTCAGTTTGCAGTTGAGCAATGCGGGCGTTGACTGCATTGACGAGGTCGGTGTCTTCAGCTGCCTGAGAGATGCCAGACAACAGCAACAGCGGGAATATTAAAATCCTTTTCATTCTGATTCTCCTAATATTGCAATCGAAGGGTACGGTAGAGGAACAGGCTGCGACTTCCCTGATCATCCACGGAGCGCACGCCGATACGATAGTCGCCAGGCGCCAGCAGCTGGTCGACGTTGTTCCTGCCATCCCAGCTCAGATTATTGATACCTGCAGGCAAGTCATCGTAGAGGCGCGTCGCCACATTGCTGCCGTTTTGCATATCCGCGACCACCATCTCGACACTGCTGTGCTTGCTCAAGGTGATATCGATGCTGATGGGTTCGCGGCGCGGGTCGGTAAGCATGGTCGAGCCAAGACGATACTCCTCGATACTCGGGGTGTGCTTCACAAAGATGACGTTGTCCGGCAGGTTGTAGCGTACGATACCCGGCAGCAGTCTGCGCATGGTGTCCGGCACCTTCTCGCCGCCGGGATATTCTCCATTCCACATGAGACTGTAATGCCCTCTCCCCATGCGGTGATGCTCCAGCAGCGTCATCAGGCGCTGGCCCCAGGAGATTTGCCAGAAGAAGGTAACTTCCGCCGGATTATGTACTTCATAATCGACCACCAGCGGAGATTCAAGACGATCGAATGTACGCGGGTTGTTCCTGGTTCTGCGGTAGTAGGTGAGCTGCCCGCCTGTCGAGGTGCGTAAATCAATCTCCTGTTTGCGCGCATCAGCCGTATAGCCTAAAACAGCGTAGTAATCCCCGCCGGCAACAACTGCGCCCTGCTCATCACTTCCGTCCCAGGAAAATCCGATTGCTCCTGCTGCATGCTGCTGTGCTGCGAACAGCGTCTTTATCCTGCTTCCACCTGCATCCTCTATCCACAACTCCAGATCAGTTTCAAAAGGGAGGATCACATTGATAGCAGCAACCTCTCTGGCATCGACATTAATGGTGTCGCTGCTGTCGGGGATGGCCAAAGAGGGTAGCGCAGTCGAACTGGTGCGGATGACCAGCGAGGCCCTGGCTGTACGGCCACTGCTGGTTGTGACCTCTACAACAGGATAGTAGGCGTCGATTCCGTTATAGATGGTTTGAATCGAGTCGCTGCTATTCACACCTCCCTGTGTTTCAAATTCTCCATCGCCATCGAGATCCCAGACCCACCGGGCCAGCGTACTGCCGTCAAAAATTTCTGCCACGGCGGTCAGTGTCACGGCAAGTGGAACATCTCCGGAATCAGGAGAAACCGTCAATTGCACCACAGGATCCAGCGGGTCATTCACATCCACTGTGATTGCATGATTAGCGATGATTGTTTTGGCCCCATTGGCGTCAACAACCATCACCTGCGCGACAAAGCGTCCCTCCTGCTGGTAGGTTGTGTGGAATTGCCAGCTGCTCGCCGAACCACCCGCTTGAACCGCATCAAAGTCGCCGTCACCATCAAAATCGATGCTCACCTCACCAATCCCCTGCGGGTCCTGCGCCGTCACCGTGAAGCTCACCTGCAACGGTGCATGTCCATTGGTCACATCTGCTGTGACCTGCACGGATGGCGGCTGGTTGGTGATGGTGATTATTTTTGTCGCAGTGATTGGATCTGCGCCGACAGGAAAAATCGTCAGGCTGGCGGTGAATTCATCACCCGGGTTACCTGTGTAGGTGTAGCTCTTGGGCGCGCCAAATGTATCGAAAGAGTCATTTTGACCATCGCCATTGAAGTCCCATTGGTATTTATTGATGACGAGATTGTTGTTCTGCACATCGGGGCTGAAACGCACTTCCAGTGGTGACAACCCGGAAACCGGGTTGGCGATGATGCGCACCGAGAGCTGATCGGGCGGAGCCTCAACGAAGAGCTCATAGGATTGCAATGCCTGCAGGCCGCCGCTGTCGGTGACGCTGACACCAATACTGAAATCACCCTCCTGATCCACTCCTGGAACCCACCTGATCAGCCCGCTTGCGGGTTCGATGGTCATCCCCGGCGGTGGTTCAATCAGGCTGTAGAGAAGCTGGTCGGCATCCGGATCATGTCCATCGACGTCATAGCTGTATTCACTGCCAACCATGGCGTCGGTGATGGCTTCTGAATAGATGACTGGCGGGTTGTTGAGCGGCAGTGCATCACAATTTTCTCCGCCTTCCAGCGAGGGATAGCGGTAGCCGCTATCGACTGCCTCCGAATCCTCGCTGTGAGGCACGCTGACAGCAACCTGGCCGGAGCAGACCGCCCCCTCGCTATCCGTTGCATGAAATACGATGTGGTAGACGCGCCCATCCCGGTTGCCGGCACGTTCCGCCCGCACCATTGGCCGGTCACTGTGGAGTCCGGCGCCATCCAGCATCGTATTTCCATCAGCCGTCGAATTCAGCGGTTCATCCTGGACGATACATTTTGCAGAGATGCTGGCCTCATGCTCATCGGGGTCAGTCACCCCGGAAATCTGAATCGCAGCAAGCTCATGATTCACCGACCACAGATGGTCGGGCGTTGCTATAGCCTGGCTGCAATCCGGAGCCTGGTTCAGGACCAGGGCTTCAGCTGATGAAACCATCAACCATCCTATGATCAATAGCGGTAAAACTTTATTTCGAGACATCCCTTTCTCTCCTTGAAATGTTGTCTATATACAGAGCAAGCTCTTCTATACGCGGCGCATCATTAGTCTGTTTCGCGGTCAGATGACCGCTCCTACACGATGGTCAAAACCAGGATGTAGAAGTGATCACCTGGCCACGAAGGAAAAGAAACCGTAACTATTCAGCACCTACAGGATCGTCATTGCTAGCGGGTATATCTTCCGGAAAATGCCGTGAATACATCCATGTAGGCTCGCTTCGGCATCCCTGCCTCCGACGTTTCCTCCAGATACACCCGCTAGCAGTGACTTATTGGCTGATCTCAGAGGATACTGAATAGTTACAAGAAACCGATCATGGACCAACTCCTGCAACTTCATCTCCATCCACGCTGAACCTGATGTTTTTCACACCGACCTGTCCGTTGTATCCGGAGACATTGACTGTCAACAGGTGCTCGCCGGGCTTGATTCCCAGGCGCCCCGGCGACCAGCGCCATGTGAAGGGCACGTACCCCTGCTCCTCTTCGGCAATAAAGGCATGATCCACAAAAAAGCTGATCTCGTAGCGCTCCTGATCCAGATAGACCTCATCCAGCGGGTGCAGTTTGACCTCGATGAGCATCTCCTCCAGAGCTTTCAAATGCTGCAATGGCTGACGTGATCCTGCCGAAAGCAGGCTGACATCGATGCGCGGGCTCTTCTGCTGCAGCAGCGGCTGATATGACTCCTGCCGCAGCAACCTGCCGTTGCGTTCCAGTGTGCGTTCTCCTTCGTTGGCTTGTATAAGCGGCCAGTTGCGGCGTTCACGATAGCGCCGATAGCTCTCACTGTTGTTTCCATGGGTAATGATGCTGTGATGCGGCAGTTCATAACCAACGATCAGGTAGCCAACCTCGGGATTCTGCTCGATGGCGATCACGTCATCATTGTCGCGTCCGTTCCAGCGTTCAGCATGAAAACCTGACGTGCGTGGCTGCCAGTCGATCAGCGTGCGCAGCATAGGTCCATTTTTTATGCCTGAACGCACCAACATGCGGCTGGCTGCCGGCAGGCTGTATTCGATAACGCCGGGACGAATGCTCTTCTCAAAATCATACAGCTCCTCACCACCACTCGATCCCTGCTCCGAGATGGTTATACTCTCATTTGATTGCATGGTGACAATCACGACCGGCAAATAGGCCTCATCAGGAACGACGTTGCCTGCATCATCCTTTCCATCCCATTTCACTTCGTAGTCATCTCTATCCGGCGCAATCTCCGCTACGACAAGTGTGCGCATCAGATCACCATCACTGCTGCGAATCTCCACCTTGATCCGCTTCACATCTGAGGGGTCATTCAAATGCACAGGGATCGAGAAACTCTCTCCCCGTACAGGTGCAAAGCTCTCGCTGGCGTAATCTTCTATTGCAGCAACAGGTGCGGCAACGGCATAAGACGACAACAGTAAAAGCATCATCACTGCTCCAATGCGTAGAGTTGTGTAACGTCGTTCTTTCATGACTGATTCAGCTCCAGGTAGCGAATTTTTTTGGCATCGGCCGGCAGTTGAACATGCTCGACTAACGTTTCTGCATTAACTCCAGCGCTGTTCGTCACAGCCGGGAGTTTCATCAAGCTGCTTCCAGCGGGCGTGCGGCGAATAAAATAGAGCGCTCCATCCGTCGCCACACTGGGGAAATTGTCACTCACCGCTCCTTCGGTCAGCCAGGTCGTCTCACCGGAGAGCAGATCGAGACGCAGCAACTGGTAGTAGCCGCGTTGATTGGAACTGATAAATCCATAGCGATCATCGGCGGTGACAGAGTAGAGGTAGCTGGTCGCATTCAGCAGCGTCAGCTGTTGTGTGCGCCCGGAAAGCAAATGTTTACGCCACACCTCCTGAATCAGTGGCTTGCACTCTGCCCGGCAGGAGACATGCGCATAATAGAGCTGATCGTGATGCATATAGGGGTGAAACTGGGCAGATGCCTGGCGAAGAATCTCACCCGGTGGATCGAAACCGGGTTCATCGACACGGTTTTCTGCAGCAAGAATGCTGGTATCGCGGCTCCTGCCGTCTATCAAACTCACCATGACAACTCCCTGTTGATTGGCTCGCAGCTGGGTGACAGTAATCTCATCAAAGGATGGCAGCCGTTTCAACTGCCTGGTTTGCAGTTGATAGCTGGAGATCCTGCCGTCATTGCCTTTGATCAATAAGGCATCTTTGTCATGCTGCCAGGTTGCAGCAGCAGGATCACGCACATCCTCGATCTTGACCCAGTCATCACCACCTGTTTTGACAATATAGGGATGCCATGAAACACCGTCATAAGCAATGATCATCAGGCCCGCTGGAAGAGCGGCCCGAGCCAGTGACGCCATGCTGGAATAGAGCAGAACTGTGACCAGCACGGTGGATATATAATTCATCCTCATCATGAAGCAACCACTATGTTTCTATTGCGCCTGATAATCCATGCTGTCGTCATCATCAGCACGACGCCCCCGAGTATGCTGTAGAGAGCCAGTCCCGCGAGCGATTGTGACTCCGTGCCAATCGCAAGTGCATGGAGATACACCAACACGATGGATAGCCAGTAGCCCCTGTGGAGAATCTTTGCAAAGGTGCTCCTGCTCCGATAGCGTACAACCCCGCTGATCATCACCGCGATCAGTATCCACAGCCCAAACAGGCCCATGCTCAAATGGGTGTGATAGAAATCCCGGAAACCCGGAAACAGCAGCCCCCACGCCGGATCACCCTGACGTACCGACACCGCCGTGAAAAACAGCAGCGCATGGGTCAATGCCAGCAAAACCACAAAAGCCCCCAGGAGTGGATGCAGCAGCCTCAAGTGAGGAATCAAAGCCAGCTTCAGCCTGCCCGCCAGGCTCACGATGATCTGCAGAGCGATAAACAGCAATGCATACATGCCGGCGAGTTTTGACAGCACGTAGGGCAACTGACCCGCCGGTACTGCATCGGTGAAATAGAGGCTGATGTCACCTGTCTGCTGATGCCAGATTATCGCAGGCAGAGACATAACAACAAGCAACGAGGCATAGAGCAACATCGACGTTCCAGAGTAGCTTCGGGTACTTGCAACCCTGCTCATTATTGATTCTCCTTCAGGCACATGGAGGGTTCCATGGCGCACTGCATCAATGCTTGTGTCGCCTGTTGTTCAGTGGATGAGCCCGGTTTGACGACTGGCAACTCTGCCTTCAACCACCCCTTCAATCCATTCGGGCTGAGAGTAGCCACATGTTTGACGCCAAGCTGCTGCAGCGATTTGGCGACTTCAAATCCCCGGAAATCCTTGACGCAATAAGGCACGACCAGTTCTGCATCGATGAAAGCTTTGACACTCTCTGCATTGACATCACGCAGGCGCAATATTTGCGCGCCCGGCAGATGCACTTCGTTGAACTCCTCATCTTCACGTGTGTCGACAAACACCACCTTTTTACCAAGGCTGATCTGGCGCAGTATCTCCACATGACCGAGTTGAGCAACAAGCTCCGGCTGATGCCCGTGCAATCCGGGACACTCTTTTTTCAGGGAGAGGCTGACGGAATAATCAGATAATGTTGCATCAGATTGCGCTGCCAGCACAGCAGCTCTATCGAAGAAGAGCAGGTAGCAGTCGACAGGAACCTGGTCCCGCCCGTATCGCGCCTGCAGCTGGCGGAACATGCTCTCGAACCAGCTGGAGTGTGGATGCACAGGTGCATCCCAGATATTGACCTCGACATCATGAATAATCTGGTCAAGATCATCGAGCGCCTGGCTGTCGAGCTGCATCGCCTGTTTGAGACGACGAAACATCGACTCCTGATTGGCGCGGCGCAGTGATGCTTGCGGAACCCCGAATGCCAGTGCACCCTGAGGTAGAGATTTTCCAGGTGTGCTCAGTAGAAAATAGGCATCCGTGGAGAGATGGCGTTTGATCAGCCACAGCGTCGCCCACTTATCCGGTTCGATACCCTGCCAGGTGGCAAAACGCAGTGTGGATTTCAGTGGCTGGAGTTGGAGTTCATGTGAGGATGCAGATGAATAGGCAACAGAGCTGTTGCACAAAAACAGAGCCGCAAGAAAAAACATTCCGTGTCTAAAAAGATTCATCCATTGAATCCAGAGTTGCTACAATTTGGTTGTGTTACAGCCTAGTCATGCTGAATGAGAAAGTCAAATTTTTTTTTCGCAACCGGTCGCAATG
>JAYELV010000079.1:10025-13956 GCA_034717755.1 Pseudomonadota bacterium
ACGACTGCAGAATCCTGATATACTGCATCGACTGATGCATACAGACAGCTTGATTCAACCAAAAAGCTGATCAATTTTCCCGCATAAATTTAGACAAGGTGATTAGAATGGTAAGAGGTCTTATAGGAACAGCTTTAACAGTAGTTGTCATCGTTGTTGTACTGAGATTACTGGGAGTTTTATAAATCCAGAGCACCCGATATTTTTCAACAATTCCGCGCCATCACTACGAGGCGTGGAGTATCAAATCTCATTGCAAGGAGTCTTCCCAGAGAGAGACAGCGTTGATTTTCCCACCTGCCTGGCGCCGGAGAGCAGTACGGACAGTGATATTCGCAGAGCTTCTTTGAGTATACTGAGTGCTGATCTTTTGTACATAAAGTAACTATTCAGCACCCGTCAGGTCGTCACAGTTTGCGGGCGCCTCTTCCGGAAATCACCGCTCTACGCCAACATTACAAGATCCCGTTCGTCACGCTTGCGCTGCTCCCCCTTGGAATAGTAACTATCCTGGCTTTTTTGGCATACCAGGGTGTGCGGACTTCCCTTTTTACTGGTGTGAAAATCGATATCACAAGAGCTGTTTCGAATGGTTGCTTCCATGTGACTTCGTTTCGCCTGCACCGCTTTGTAGCGCCATTCACTTTGCATGGAATTGGCGAGGAAATAACTCAAATCGTTGCACTGGGAACAGTGACAAGAGAGTTTTGCAGGACGACTCCAATCTGCGGGAGATTCCAAAGCCTCGGCAATCCGCTGGCGTAAATGCTCCTTAACAGCTCCAATAAGGTGGTTAATCGAGGCTGACTCCTGATACCCCTCCAGCTTGTGGAGATCGAGCGCCGCCGGCAATAGCACTGTATCCATATCGATATCCTGCGGCCCGGTCAGCAGCCACTCCACTACAATTGAAGCCGAATGAGGTTCGATGGGTTCTATACCGGCCAGTAAATCGACCACCAAATCTCCACTTACAACGAAATCAGGCGGCCTCCAATAGCTCGTTTTTTCTGCACTGGCTGCGGCAGGCAACGCCGCGGTTAGCATGGAAGAAAAATCGCCTAAAGTGGCGCTCTTATCCTGAAAATAGTTGACATGAGTCAGCTTGCGCAACAGATCGGCACAGGCATCAATGCATGTCACAGCTTTTTTGCGGAACAACCTGTCGAGCAGCTCGCTGCGTCCGGCTTCGCTCATTTGCTCCAGTACCCGCACAAGGGCTTCATTGTCTGCCTTTGTATAGGCGCCGGCAATGATCACCCGCTCGATAAACTCAACTGCGGTTTCGACTGCGCCAAGACCAGAGAGACTTGTCAGAAAACTGGCCGTATCGCCTTGCCGGCTCAAGCCGCTGTTTTCCCTTTCCGACTTCGGCCATTGCTGCTCAATATGACGCGCCAACTCCAGAGCGTCGCTGCGCGAAGCTGATTTCGCATCACCTTCTGCCTGTTGCCACTGTCGTACATAATCAGCAAGCAGCGGAAGAGTCGTGGACAACCCGGCAGAGTGCGCTACGACCGCCAGGGTTCTCCCTTTTGGCCAGAGCACCAGTGCGGCGAAGTGGTAGCTGCGCTCGAAAGAGGCGCCTTCATTACCAGTCGCTTCGCTAAAGCTGAGATCGGTGGGGTCCATGGTACTGAAAAGATCTGGCGGACAGAGCTCTTCCTCCTCAAATTCCAGCTCACCCAAAGAGGGCTGACTGCCGTCCGCTTTGCGCCATTCGCCAACTTTCTGAATCGAATCGTAGACTTCAATAATCTCATAATCATCTTCGTCGGGTTCATCCCAGGAGCGCCTGCCTCCGTAGCCATAGTATTCAGCCCCGCCCTCCTCATCCAGGGAGACCAGCGCCAGGGAGATCTCGCAAGCGCTCTGCTCAGCGGCGGCAACCAATACCGCTGACACCGCCGCATCGGCATTCTTCAGTGTGGCGAAAGAGATCTCCGCCGGCGTATAGGCGTGCTCAAGCGGGTAGATGAGCTTCTCCGGCAGACTCTCATCACCCTGCTGTTTGGCGTTCGCCCAGGCATGCAGGAGCTCAGATGCCTGTTGCTGCTCTTCGGAGTAGTCGGCCGGTTTAGGCAGGTTGCCTGCGCCTGTACGGATGAGATTGTAAATCAGCGTAAGTCGATAGCCAGCTGTGACCGGCCGCACCTCGTGTTTGCAATCGGCAAAAAAAGCGGCATAGCCGACCTGATCCACCCCATCAGCATGCAGATCGAAACACATCTCCTCTCCCTGGTGGCGCACCATCAACTCGCCACCCTCATATTCACAGGGAAGCGTGATAACCAGAGTGGCGAACATTCCTTCCTGTTTTTCCGTGTCGCGATGCTCGATAAAGAAGCTTCCTGCATCATAGATCAGAAGTTTGTAGATCTCCGCTTCAACATCTCCGTTGACTCCAAGTGTGTGCTTCACACTCCTGACCAGATTCTCCAGGCTCTCTCGCCAGCCCTCGCCTTCGATTCGCAACTGCTTCGCATCGACCTGCCAGGTGCGCCGCACTTCACGATCCACCAGCGTCTCTACGCCACGGCCGTAGGGCGCGGGCTGCGCCGCGGCAATCAATGCCTCTGCCTGCATCGGCAACAGCGGTAAGGCAATCGGGCCAATTCCTTCGACCACCAGTGCGGGCGCGTAAAAACGAAAATGCCCGCCTGCGGCAAAATTGCCGGGGCGATCCACTTGCTGAAGTATTTCGGGCAGCCTGGTCGTGATGTCTACTGAATTACTCATAAATGATCGTAACTGTTAATTGAAAAGTGGTTATCCATGCTGCAAATTTTTTATATGCTGCAGCAGCGGCGTCATGACGGGTTCCAGTTTGCGCCGCATCAGGGAACCGATCGCAGTGGAATCTCCCAGGCAGGGACGGATGACACCGTAGCTCAGACCTGACAACAGGCGCATGGAGTAGAGTTGTTGCTCACAATCTGCGCACTTGCGTATGATTGCCAACAGCTCATTCGGGGCAGTATTGATGCAGTCCTCTGCATCCTGTTCGAGCTTGTCGAGAGTCTCATCGACCCGGCCATCCGGCCGCATGGCGGAAAAGTAGTCGGCCAGCACGTCCAGAGTCGTGGTCACCATCTCCTGGGTCGTTGGTTTGTTCAGCACCTTGATTGCGGTGGCCAAAAATGCCTGGCCGGATGGTGACATCACCCGCAGCAACAGTTGAGCAACACTGTTTTCATCGTCAATCGCTGACTTGAGATGCAGATAGAATGATGACGCTGGCTGTTGATCAGGAATCGAATCGGCGCAGGAGGAGAGGAATCCAACCAGGTAGGGATTTTTTCGCTGCGACTTTTTCCACAACCCGGTTTTCATGTCGGCATCGATCAAACCCGGCTGCAGTACCAGGGCGACCGTCATCATCATCTGTTCCGGCTCACTCTCAAAGGGAAGATACTCCACCAGGTAGGCCGCAAGCACCGGGCCCATTTCTCCCTGCTTGACGGCTTCACTGATGAGCATGCGGCGTGCGTTTCCAGCATCCTCCAGCGCCCACCATGCGCGCCGCGCGAGTTCATTGGTGATCCCTGATGCGCAGGCCAGCGCTATTACGGCCTCAGGCTCGCCAAGCAGCAGCAGTTGTTCAAGATTGTCATCACGCATCTGCCCCATACGTGTCCAGCGCTGCAAATAGACAGGATAACCGCCGGGGGAACCCAGCACATAGCCGGAGAGCAGCTCCTTTACTTTTTTGATGTATTGTTCATCCCGGCAATTCGGATTGAGCTCGACTTTCAGCTCCCCTTTCTCAGAGAGACCATAAAGCGTCATGCTGGATTCGTGGATGCGTATCGCCTGGGGTTTGTTGGCCAGCAGTACGTTGATGCGCAGCGCATCCTGGGAGGCAAGAGTCACTTGAATCGCCTAGAAGGCTGTCCGAGTTTTAAGACAAGTTAACCACAGATGCACACAG
>JAYELV010000079.1:14056-49475 GCA_034717755.1 Pseudomonadota bacterium
GCGTATCGCCTGGGGTTTGTTGGCCAGCAGTACGTTGATGCGCAGCGCATCCTGGGAGGCAAGAGTCACTTGAATCGCCTAGAAGGCTGTCCGAGTTTTAAGACAAGTTAACCACAGATGCACACAGGTACACATAGATATTTTGAAATCTCTTAATCTGTGTTTATCTGTGTGCATCTGTGGTAAAAAAAGAATTCCCATTCTGTGGAATGAACATCCGGCATCCTTCATTTGCCAGTTTACAGTTTGTCATCTCGACGAAGGAGAGATCTTAGTTCTCTGTGCGTCAAGATCCCTCGTCGTTCGTACCTCACTTCCCTCGGGATGACAGCTAAAAGTGTAAACTACTTCTCAGGCATGCTGAAGGATGCCGAACATCCTACACAATCTGCGGGGGGACGAAATTGACATCCTTGGGATTGAGGAAGATGAATTGCATCTGTCCATCGTCCATCTCGACATAATCAAGCGTGGTCTCATCCAGCAATGGAATATATTCCGGAGCGATGACAATCGATACCTCTTCGGACTTGAAGCTGATGTCATCTTCGCTGACTTCGTCATAGCCCATTTTATAGTCATAGGAGCCATCATCATGCCTGATCGCCGCCAGGCGTAATGCCATGCCCTCAGCGCCGCCTTTTGATGCTGAATCATTAATCTGTGTCGCTGCGGTCGGTGTTACCTTGAACATTTAATCCTCTCTAGTGCTACGAGTACAGGCGCGTACAAAATTGACAAAGCGCTGCGTCCAATGATGCCCCTCTACATCCCGAAGATGCGTGTAGCTGGCGAGGGTATTCTTGTAAACAATGCCGTCATTTCGGCCATCGACTCCAAAGCCCCGATTGACGCGGTAGGCGAATTTGAGCTGGCCATCAATATTTTCAAGTTTCGAGTAGTGAAACTCATGTGCAGGAATTTCGCCGCCCTGCTTGTCAGTATGCGGCCAGGGATGAATCTCCGTCTCCACGACCTGCACATATCCGCGCCCCTGTGGACGTGGCATCATTATCACATCCGCGGGAATTATACCCGCCATGTGGCATAGTTTACCATTCCAGCTTAAAGAACGGCACAGATACATCAAGCCGCCGCATTCGGCATAAACCGGATTTCCTTTTTCAATAAATTCGGCAATTTGCGAACGCATGCTGCTGTTGGCTTCGAGCGCCTGCATACTGCTCTCAGGAAAGCCGCCGCCGATAAAGAGACCATCAACCTGTGGCAGGCGCCGGTCACACAGTGCATCAAAAAAGACCAACTCGGCGCCTGCCCGTCGCAGTGCATCGAGATCCCCCGTGTAATAGAATCCGAAAGCTGCATCACGTGGAATCCCGATGCGGATATCCGCACTCACCCGGGACCTCACATTATACCCGCCAGAGAGCTCAGGAGCAGTTGCTGCAATAGACATCAGTGCATCCAGATCGACATTTTGCCTCACCGTATCACTGATCTGGCGAATCACTTTTTGCGCCTGGCTATGTTCATTGCTTGGCATCAACCCCAGGTGCCGCTCATCGATTTCGAGTGCAGGGTCACGCCCGATAGAGCCAATGACAGGAATATCCGTATAGTGCTCCACGGCCTGGCGCAGCTTCCCCTCGTGGCGCTCTCCGCCTACCTGGTTGAATATCACTCCGGCGATGTCGATAGCCGATGAGAATGTGGCGTAACCATGCAGGAGTGGAGCGATACCGCGGGTGATGCCCCGGGTATCGATCACCAGAACAACAGGTACCTGCAGCAACTCCGCCATGGCGGCATTGCTGTCAGAACCATCGACACTGAGGCCGTCAAACAACCCCTTGTTACCTTCGATAAGCCCGATATCGGCGCCAGCCATGGCGCTGCTAAAAACATGCAGATTCGCATCCGCTCCCTCCATGAAAACATCGAGATTATGACAGGGACGCTGAGCCGCCGCGCCCAGCCACAGTGGATCGATATAGTCAGGTCCTTTTTTAAACGGCTGTACGATGACTCCCTTGTGCTCACGCAGCGCAGCGCAAAGACCAATTGAGATGGTGGTCTTGCCGGATGACTTATGCGCTGCGGAGAGGTAGAGACGACTCATTGGACAATCACAAACAAAAATGCCGGGCAATTGAGCATTATGACAGAATCATGTTAGGAGTTATGCAATATAATGATGGCAATCTTGAGTCACTACTGTAAAAATAGTGGCAAACGAATCAGGCGAACAATCGAATGACAGTCAATACTTCCGTACGTCCACCCCTGCAAAATATTCACGAAGTAAAGCCGGACAGCTTCATTTTTGAGGTGCCAAATGCTCTGCCTGTGGATATCTGCAATGAGATGATCCGCCGTTTCGAGGCCAATCCCGAAGAGCAGTATGAAGGCCGCGTCGGGCAGACACGGGAGAAAGAGCAAAGCATCAAACGCACGATGGACATGGCTGTTACCGGAAAAGACAACTGGAAGGACATCAACAACGAACTGCTGCATTCACTCGGCAGAGCGGTCCTCGAGTTTCGTGAAACCTACCCGTTTTTCAAAGGGCCTTTCAGGGATATGGGCTATGCGATACAGCGCTATCTGCCCGGGGATTACTATCACTGGCACATCGATGGCGGCAGCCACGAATTCAGCTATCGGCAACTTGTCGCGCTATGGTATCTGAATGATGTCGAAGGCCCCGGTGGCGAAACTGAATTCTCCCACCAGCAAGTATCGGTCCAGCCACAGGCTGGTAAGCTGGTGTTATTTCCGCCCTTCTGGACGCACGAGCACCGTGCTGTAACTTTACAGAAAGGCGTCAAGTATATTGCCACGACATGGGTGGTGTTTGGTTAATGAGCGGCGTTTTTGCGCGCTTTGTTGTCAACGGAAATGCACAGATTATTGCGCCCTCATTCCGAGGACGGCACCAACGATCGATAGGCGTGCCAGGTTCCGTGCCCGATCAGAGGCAGGGCTACGAGCAGTCCGACGTAAAAGGTAAGCAATCCAAGGCCGATGATCACCACGATGAGAAACGCCCACAGCATCATGGCGGGCATGTTCTGCAACACGGCCTTGATGCTGATGCGAATCGCCGTGAATCCATCCACTTTGCGATCGAGCAGCATGGGCACCGTCACGACACTGATCGCATAAGCGCACCATGCAAAAAAGAAGCCGACCACAATACTCGCTATCGCAAACACTCTACCCTCTTCGGAGAAGAACAACTTGCTGAACAAGTTCTCGAGTGGCGGCGAAATGCCGGTATAGAGCAGGGCAAAAAGGACAAAGTTCACAGCTATCCAGATCTGCATGATGATGAAAAAACCGCCGGTGACCAAACTGATCTGTTCCTGGTTACGCTTCAGGGCCTCCAGCGCGCTACAGGCTTTAAGCGGTTCTCCCCGCTCCAGATGTGCACTCATTTGATACAGGCCGATACCTATCCCCGGTGCAACCAGAAAGAAGCCGCATATAAGGAAGGTCAAAAGAAACAGATTATCGGTTACAACCAGGCCCAACGTCAGCAAACCGCTGATCAGCACAATAACGGCAGCATATCTGAAACTGTGCCATCCTGCATTGCGCATGTCCTTCCAGCCCATTGAGAGCCATTTGAAAGGCTCGGTAAAGCTGATTTTATTCACAACGAGGTCGGGCCACCGGGTGCTGCCGGTATATGCAGTGCTCTCCAAAATCAATCCTCTCTAACAAAATTCAGAAATACGGTCATTAATCTTCAGCATCATATATCAGTTCCGTCTTCCATCATACGTAAGATAAAAAAAATATGTAACTATTCAGTAACTTCTCAATATTCCCGTGCATGATTTGGGTTTGCGCAGGGTCAGGACCAGCCTTTCAGGGACGCGTGAATACATCCCTGTAAGCTCTGATAAAACATCCCTGTTTTCGACCGCCATGGATGGCGGAAGTGCCGAAAACGCAGGAGCATTTATTCGGCGGAAGCCCTGAAAAGCAAGTCCCAACCCTGCTTTTCTGCACGGAGTTATTGAGAAATTACGCTATTCAATATCTGCTTGTTCGTCACTGTTTCCAGACACATCTTCCGAAAAATGCCGTAAATACATCCATGTATGACGTAGGCTCGAGTCGGCATCCCTGCCTCCTACGTTTTATACAGATACGCCCGTAAACAGTGACTGAGTCTGCATATAAATAAGGGTGCTGAATAGTTACAAAAATATAATTAATTCTTTCACGCAATTTAACCAGTTAATGTTTTATGAGGTCACTTCTCAAAAAATCCGTGTGGATGTCGTCATTGCGAGGGAGCCTCAGCGATCGCGGCAATTTCGTTGCTACTGCGAGATTGTTTCATTTCATTCTCGATGTCAGCATCGTAGGCCTGATAAGGCGCTTTCACCGATTTTTGATTCAATACGGATCTTTCAGCGCCGTCATCCGGCTTTGTGTTGCCGGATTTCGCTTCCGCTCATCCGGCCTACGGGTTTTTCAACGCCCTTTGGAAAGATAGTGCTCGGTCAATTGACCTCTCATCATTTCACCCTGAACAAAAAAAAGCGGGGCAGTCATCAGACTGCCCCGCTTTTTCTGTTTGGTTGAGAGAGAATCAGACGCTGGCGTGCGGGTCTGCAACTTCGTCTGCCAGGGAGATCGGCAGGATTTTCAACATGCGGATACCGATCACAGTCACCACCAGAGCCACGGCGACACCGCCGATACCGAGCAGAATTTCCGGAATCGATGGAGTATAACTCGCAATCATGCCGTTGACGCCGTCGTAGAAACCGCTCTCGAGAATTGTTTTGCCGGGAAACAGCGCCATGGGAAACGCCTGGCCGCCAATCACGATGACATAGATGGTCATCCAGCCACCGACGACAACCATCACAGAGGCTGCAGTCAGCCATCCACGGGAGAGGCTCAGGGTCGGGTGAAACAGGATTGCAAGCGGCAGCAGACCGCCGATGAGAACCTCACCAACCCAGAACAATGCCGTGTAGACGCCACCGCTGACCAGAATGAAGGCCTCGAAGGCGTGATTTTCAGTAGCATAGAGATTCGTCAGATGGTAGGTCACCATGAACATCAGGTTTGCGGCGACGAATACCGCCAGCAGACCTTTCAGTTTTTTCATAATGGCATCGCCAAGCGGACGCTTGTCACGCTTGAAGACGTCCATCAGCACCAGCATATAGATCGCCAGGCCAAAACCAAAAGACATGACGATGAACCAGGGAGCCATAATAGCCGCATCGAAAGCCTGGCGCGCCACCAGAAAACCAAAGATGGAGCCGGTGCCTGTCGTCAGAACCAGCCGCCACACAAAGGCAGTGACGCCGGCCGGCTTGTAGTAGCACTTCATCTTGCGATCCATGACGGTCCACAGGTAAATACCGACGATCACAAAAAAACCGTTATAGAGAATAATATTCCATGCAAAAATGGACTTGAAGTTGTATGTGGTCATGGCGACGATGAGACGGTCGGGACGGCCCAGATCGAGAACCAGCACCAGCAGACCTCCAAGTAGCAGCGCTATTGCCAGCAGAGCCGAGAGCGGCGCCAGGGGTTTGTAGATGGTTTTGTTGAAGACAGATCCGATGGAGGCGACATTCAATGCGCCTGAAGCAGCGACAATCAGAAAGATGGCGAACACATGTGGAGTTCCCCATACGATCTGGTTGTTCATGCCTGTTACCCAGTGGCCATTATGCTCCATGTAGAGCGCAGCAAGGCCACCGATACCTGCGATTGCGGCAAGCACCACCAGCAGCATCCAGTAGCTGCGGCTTTCCAGATCCCACTCTCTAAAATAGATTTTTTTCATCATCAACCCCGATTACACGCCGCGGTAGCGGACTCCGGTGTTCAATTTCAGGTCAGCACGGATTTGGGTGCTGCTCTGCTCCTTTAGAGCCTGTGACACTTCACTGCCTGGATCATTCAGGTCGCCGAAGGTAATGGCGTTGTGGCCATCTTTTGCGCAGGCGTCCTGGCAGGCCGTCGTTGTCTTGCCATCGTCAAGGCGGTGCACACAAAAGTTGCAGGATTCGACACAACCCTTGCCTCGTGGTGCGCGCGTGAGCTTGTGTTCGACAACTTCATGAACAAATGAACGCGCCTTGTAGGGACATGCCATCATGCAGTAGCGGCAGCCGATGCAGAGATGCCGGTCGACCATGACAATGCCGTCTGCACGCCGGAATGAAGCCGTGGTCGGACAGACATCGACGCAGGGAGGTTCCTCACAGTGCTGACACATCATCGGCAGATTCGTCACATGTCCGGTGAGATTATCCTTGACCTTGACGTTGCGAATCCACTTGGGAATCTGCTCGTCCCACATCTCGTCACTCGCACCCTGCGGTTTCTGCAGCAGGTTGAGGCCATTTTCATCGTTGCACGCCTGCACGCAGCTATCACAGCCGTCAGCGCATTTCGCGGCATCGACCAGCATACCCCAGCGCACTGCATCAGTGACAGCGTCACCAAGCGGCTTGGCTTTGGCAGCAGTATGCAGCATGACGCCCGGCGCCACTGCGACCGCAGTTACTGCCGCGCCTTTGAGTAAAAACTGGCGGCGTTTCTGATTTGTATCCTGAGAGTTATTCACTTCGCCTTCCCTCACCACTCAATTAACAGGTACTGTGGAGTGACACTGATAGCAGTCAAGAGCGACACCTACGTAGTGATGACATGCTTCGCAGAACTGCCCCTCCTGATTTACCGGAATATGCGCGCCCTTGTCATCCTTGTTGACGTGGCAGGCGATGCATTCCGAGAGGCTGCCATCGACACCGCGCACGCCTTTGCGCACGGTATCGATGCGCGCATGCTTGATCACTTCCATGTGGTTGCGCCGCATAAACGCCGCATCACGCACGCAGGATTTCTCCACTGTCGCAGCACGGGATGTGCCGTTTTTCCAGTCGGTCCAGTCGGCCGCAGCGCTCGATACGCCCGCCATGGCGAGTAAAGCCACAGCAAGCATCAGCAAAAGGCTATGTTCGAAAGCTCGAACTTTCATGCCAATCTCCGGGTTATTCACCAAGGCCCATTTTGATGTAGCCTGTCGGGCAAACATCCGCGCAGATATGACAACCAATGCATTTCGAATAGTCGGTTGCAACATAACGGCCCGTCGTAGAGCTGTCTTTTTTGACGCGATAGACTGCATCCTGCGGGCAGAAGATGACGCAGTTGTCGCACTCAAAGCACATACCGCAGCTCATGCAGCGCTTGGATTCAGCCTGTGCATTCTCTTCGCTAAGGTTCATCATGCGCTCATGAAAATGCCCCAGAACATCGTCTGCAGAGGGAACATCCTCATCCCGCAATATGCGCTTTTCATAGCCGAAGTGACCAAGGAAAAGTTCGTCAGAACCGACGATCTCGGCAAACGAGCGGTCTTCATAGTTATGAATCGCCAGGTTGCCGCTGTCGGTTGCCTCCAGGTTGGCCGTATTGGACGCATCGAAATGCTCAGGACTGAGCCCTGCTTCCAGCAGTTTGTCTTCGAGATCGAAGAAGTGCACATCCACCTTGGGACGGCGAACTGCATCGACAGTACCATCCTGCAGGTAGTCATCGATGCTGTCGGCAGCGATAGAGCCCTGGCCGATCGCCGTGGTCAGCAGATGCGGGCGCACGATATCGCCGGCAACGAAGTGGCCCGGCTTGTTCGGCACCTGGTAGTGTTTGTCGGCATCGATCAGGTTGCGTTCATTGGCGAGATCTTCAAGGCCGGCCATATCTCCGCCCTGTCCAATCGCTGCAACGATAAGATCCGCTTCGAGAATACGCTCTGTGCCTTCGGTTGGAACAGGCTTCATGCCGTCCATGGTGCAGTCACACACCTTGAGGCCGGTTGCGCGGCCGTCATCACCGACGATGACCTCGAGAGGCATCACTCCGTCAAGAATATCGACGCCTTCATGCAGCGCATCATGGATCTCATGCTGCGCAGCAAACATCTTGTCTTTGGTGAAGAGCGAAGTCAGGGTGGCATCGAGCGGCTTCGCTGCATCAGCGAGCGCCTGATCCTGTACTGCGCCTGTATCAAGTATTACGTCTTCGGGGTTGCCTGCAGCGGCATTGCAGCCGATACGG
This sequence comes from Pseudomonadota bacterium, assembly GCA_034717755.1. Lineage (GTDB taxonomy): Bacteria > Pseudomonadota > Gammaproteobacteria > Chromatiales > Chromatiaceae > Sva-25. The sequence continues at coordinate 22,127 of JAYELV010000079.1, forward strand.
CGTCCGACTGAGACCACGTCGATAGATGTATCACCGCCACCGATGCAGATCAGCTTTTTAGCGGTGACTTTCATGCGGCCTTCATTGAAGGCCTGCAGGTATTCGACGCCGGAGAGGCAGTTTGGGGCATCGTTCCAGCCATCGATCGGCACTCCGCGCCCTGTCCAGCAACCGATTGCCCACAGAACGGCATCATAATCCTTCTCCAGCTGCTCTACGCTGATGTCTTTGCCGACACGCACGCCGGTGCGCACCTCGACGTCGCCCATATCGACGATGCGCTGGTTTTCACCGGCCAGCTTGTCGCGTGGAATACGGTAGTTGGGGATGCCGTAGCGCATCATGCCGCCAAGCTCCTTGAGCGCCTCGAAAACGACAACAGCATGGCCTTTACGACGCAGCTGATAGGCTGCAGACATTCCGGCAGGACCACCGCCGATGATAGCAACCTTTTTGCCGGTGCTCTCACCGGCGGCAAAAGAGTAGTTGTTGTCGAGCGCGGTATCACCGATGTACTGCTCGACCGCATTGATGCCGACAAAATCCTCGAGATCGTTGCGGTTGCAACCTTCCTGACATGGCGCCGGACAGACGCGCCCCATCATGGAGGGGAAAGGGTTGGCGTCGGTAGAGCGGCGGAAAGCATACTCTGTATACTCGACGCCTTCAGGGCCGGTTTCCATACCACGCATGATAGCAAGCCAGCCGCGAATATCTTCACCCGAGGGGCAACTCCCCTGGCAGGGCGGCGTTTTGTGCACATAGGTTGGACATTTATAGGAGGTATCTTCCCGAAAAATCTGATCGGTAAAGCTGCCCCACTCTGTGTCTCCGTCTTCAAAACGGCGCCAGGATACTGTCTTGTTCATCTCTTCGCTGGAAGTGGCCATAGAGTTTCTCCTTCCTGAAATAGTCTGTTAATGAAGTTACTGTAGAGAAAGCGGCTTAAGCTGCCTCTTCCCCGGAATTATTCTCATCGTCCTCATCCACCTGTCCGGTGAGGATAAGCGCACTGGAAACCAGTTGATGCACGCTGACGATCTGGTCCATATCAAAACCGTAATAGGGTAAAATCTTGGTGAACTGACTCTTGCAGATGGCGCAAATTGCCGCCATGTGCGTTACGCCATACTCCTGGGTGACTGTCTGCAGCGCTGTCATGCGTGGCAAACCTCCCTTGATGCGCAACTCCAACAGATCATCAGTCAGCAGACCGCCACCACCACCGCAGCAGAAGGTCTTTTCATAGATGGTGTCAGGATCCATGTCGACATAGTTGTTGCACACTGCCTTGATCACTGCCCGCGGGACGGTGAACTGGCTACCCGGCTTATCAGTTATGCGTGATGCACGCGCAACATTGCAGGAGTCATGAAAAGTCAGCACCATGTCGTCGTTGAGCGACTTGTCGATATTCAGCGTCCCCTTCTCGATCTCACCAAGGGTGAAATCAAGGATATGCTGGGGGATCGGATAGTTCTGATCAAGAAAATCGAACGGTCCCGCTAGGGTGTTCAAAAATGAGTAGGCGACGCGCCATGCATGTCCACACTCACCGAAGATGATGCGTTTGACGCCCAGTTCGAGCGCCGCCTCACGGATGCGCAGTGAAATTTTGCGCATATTCTCGTAGGAGCCGATAAACATACCGAAGTTTGCTGCTTCCGAGGCGCTGGAACTCAGCGTCCAGGAGACGCCGGCTTCGTGGAACACCTTGGCATAGCCCATCAGACCATCGACATGCGGCTCGGCAAAAAAGTCAGCCGAGGGGGTGATCAGCAGAATATCCGCTCCTTTGACATTCAGCGGCAACTTGACTTCAACGCCGGTCTCATCCTCGATATCCTCTTCCAGTCCCTCGAGGGTATCTTCCAGGGCGCGCTCGGGAAGTCCAAGATTGTTGCCGATGGTGTAGACTTTGCCGATTATCTCATTATTGTACTTCTGGCCGATGCCGACACGCGCAAGAATCTCTCTTGCAGCCATGGTGATTTCAGCCGTATCGATGCCGTAGGGGCAGAAGACAGAACAGCGGCGGCACTCAGAGCATTGGTGATAGTAGCTGTACATCTCATCGAGCATGTCGCGCTCGAGATCAGCCGCGCCGACAAAACCCGGCATGCCCAGTGCGCCCCAAAACTTTCCTGCAAAGGTAAAGTAGCGGCGATACACCCTGCGCAGCAGATCCTGGCGCGCAACCGGCATATTCTTGGGATCGGCGGTGCCGATATAGTAGTGGCATTTGTCTGTGCAGGAACCGCACTTGACGCAGATATCCATAAAGACCCGCAGGCCGCGATACTTGCCCAGCAGGTCGCCCATCGCATCGATGGTCTGCCCTTTCCAGTCGTCAACGACTTCCTCAGGAAAACCCAAGGGTTCCTGGTGCATCGGCTTGGCGACAAATGGCGAGAGATGCGCTGTTGCATCCGCAACCGGCGCATCAGGAACCTCGATATACTCCTGAATCTCCGGGATTGTGAACTCTTTAGTTGCCATGAGTAGTTTCCAGTCTGCCTTCTATTATGCTATCGATCACTTCGAATGCTCTCAGAGCTTCTCGGCCCACTCAGCAACATGACGTACTTCACGCGGGTTATCCACCTGATTGCGCGTCGGGCTGAAAAAGATGCCGGGTGCGTGCAACAGTTTGCTGATCGGAAAAATCAACATCAAAACAGCCACGAAGAATAGATGAATCCGTAAAACGGTATCTGGCGGCAGTATCAGATTATCAAAATCAAATGTCATCCAGGCATGAAAATACTCTTTCACACCGACAATATCCACATGGCTGGTAAATGTCATCATCGCCCCGCTGATACCGATCAACAGCAGCAGTATCAGCATTGCGTAATCGGACGGCGCAGAGATGTAGCGTACGCGATTGACAGCAAAACGGCGCACCAGCAGTCCGATCAGACCGATGATCATGGCGAATGCAGCGTATTTCAGTGGTCCGACTATGATAGCCGGCAACAGATCGTGAAAATAGCGCCCGTGCCGAAACAGGACTGCAAACAGTCCCATGTGAAAAGCCCAGGCAAAAATCCAGGTCCAGATGGTTGATTTGAAGAGGCTTTCAAAAAACACCACCTCGCGAAACATCCGCATGACCACACCGCTTTGCGTAGTCGGAGCCGGTGTCGTAGGAATCTTTAAAGGCGCCGGGGTTTTGCTGTACTGCACTACTTTGAGAGCAACACCAACAACCAGTACCAGAGTAGCCACATAGAACAGAATGGCAAAGGCCAAAGACATGTTCCTGAATCCTCGCGCTTAAACTACAGTGCAGGGCAGCACTGCAATCAGAATATTTGGCGGGGCTAAAACAACGCCCCGCCAGCTTAAACAGACGTCTGGTCCTTAGACGCAGCCAGTCGGCTTTGGCAGACCGGCATAACGGCAAGCCTGCTTGCCGGGGCCATAAGGAAACAGGCCATAGAGATACTTGCTGTTGCCCTTGTCTTTTCCCATGCGCTTGGAAACTGCTTTGGTCAGTACACGTACTGCCGGTGCAATCTGGTACTCTTCATAGTACTCGCGCAGAAAATTGATGATATCCCAATGCTCTTCCGTCAGTTCGAGGTCATCCTCTTTTGACATGACATCAGCAACGCCGGGAACCCACTGAGTGATATCAGCCAGGTAGCCTTCTTCGTCTGTTTCGTAACTCTTACCATCTACTTCGATAGCCATTATGCAAATCTCCAGTTATATTGAATCGTAGTTAAAAGCCAGGGCAACTCTAGTCGCCTTACAGCCAGGACTGAACTTTTTCGTTCGCTTCCACCAGGTCGACGAAGCCGGCATAATCAATCACAGTGACGCCGTCGATCAGTTTATCTTCCGCAATACCGCGTGCTGCGATATCAGCGCCAAGCACCGAGACTGAACATCCGTCCAGCTTCGAAGCGGCTGCGCCACTCTTCATTGCAGCGTAAACACCATCTTCGATGAGCAGAAATATGTCACCGTCCGCCTTGTAACTCACAGCAGTGTCGAGGCTGTTACGGTCATAAGGGGATTTATTTACTATATGTAGCATTGATTTCACTCCCCTCAGAAGTTAAAAAAGACATCTTGATCAGCAAAAACCTGCGCCATCTCGGCGCGGCTGACGAGTTTAATGGAGTCCTTCTCCGCCCAGTCATCATCTTCATCTTCCCAGGTCAGGTGTTGAAGATCGTCAAGGGTGAGTCCTCGCTCTTCCAGTGACTCTTTCTCGATGTAAATCTTGGTCACCTCATAGTCGCCCAGGGCGGAATATGTCGGTGAAAAGTTTTTCATCTCAAGGCCGGTGGTATCCTGCCCCTTGGTCAACTGGTAAACGCCATCGTCAATGAACGCCATGCTGACATCCTGCTCAAAAGCAGCGCCGATCAGCACAACTTCAAGAGACTCCCACGCATAGATAGTGCCGTAAGGCGCTCTGCGATTGACGTACATAAATTTTTTCACTTCAGACATCGCAATACCCCTCAATCACCAAAGACGACCAGACGGTCGCTCTGAATGGCGCCTTCAACCAGCTGCCCGAGACCGGAAATACGGAATCCCTCGGCAATATTGGTTGCATCTTTACCGTTTCGCTCGGCTTCACCGTCATCGACAATACCGCGGCGCTGTGCTGCAGCAACACAAATCACCAGATCGAGATCGTGCTCTGCCGACAACTCGCTCCAGCGTTTGACGATGTTGCGGTCATCCTGTGGAGGAGTCGTCAGACGTGTACCATTGTTCACACCGTCGTGGTAGAAAAAGACACGAAAGATTTCGTGGCCTTTCTCCAGCGCGGCTTTGGTGAACAGGTACGCGCTGTCAGTCGCCTGATGCTGGTACGGACCTTCATTTACCTGAATCGTAAACTTCATCGTATACTCCGGCCAGTCATCAGAAGCGGATATGCGTCGACGCGTTGTAGCTCTTGCGAGCGCCGCGCCAGTTATCGATGTGATACTTGGTGAACGGCAGCTCCATCAGCTCGAAGAAACGCGGCCAGCCGATACGCTCGACCCACTCTCCGATACGCTCCCAGTCACGCGCACCAGCCTTGTACTCTTTGAGAATACGCTTGACGATTGCAGTCGCCTCAGGCCAGCGTGGCGGGTTGTTGGGAATACCGGCCGCAACCAGCTTCTGGAAGGTCGGCTTGCCACGCGCATTGGAGTGGTTGCCACCGACCCAGATTGCCAGCTTGGAGTGCTCGGCATCGTTGATCTGCATGGGAGGACAAGGAGGAAAACATGCGCCGCAGCAGATGCACTTCTTCTCATCGACTTCCAGCGAAGGCTTGCCGTTGACCATTGCCGGACGAATCGCGGCTACCGGACAGCGTGCTACAACCGAAGGACGTTCACACACTGCCGAGACCAGATCATGGTTGATCTTGGGCGGCTTGGTGTGCTGTACGTTGATCGCAATATCACCCTGGCCGCCGCAGTTGATCTGGCAGCATGAAGTGGTGATATGCACACGGTTAGGCATGTCGGCAGACTTAAATTCGCCGATCAGCTCATCCATCATGGATTTGACGACACCCGAGGCATCGGTGCCGGGAATATCGCAGTGCAGCCAGCCCTGGGTATGCGAGAGCGTGGTGACAGAGTTTTGCGTGCCACCAACAATAAAGCCGGCATTTTCAAGCGCATCGATCAGCGGCTGAACACGGGACTCTTCGGTGACGTAAAACTCGGGGTTGGAACGTATCGTAAAACGGATGAAGCCATCCGAGTAGTTATCAGCGATATCGCACAGGGTGCGCATGCTGAAGACATCGAGAATACGCTGGGTGCCAGCCTTGACGGTCCACAACTTATCACCGTGGTCAGCGACGTGCAACAGTACGCCAGGCTGCGGATGCGTATGATATTTCCACATGCCAAAGTTACGACGCATAGTCGGATGCATGTACTGGAATGGATCAGGGCTACCGGTTTCGATCGGTTCGCGTAAGTCTGCCATTACAAAAATCTCCAGAATTCAATAAAACATTTATTTATCCGGCTGCGCCTGGCAGCCGGAACAACAATCAATTCAGTAAAGCGCTTATTACGCTTCCGCCTGACGATCGAACCACTTGACGGCTTCCTCATCCCATCCGTCCATACGCACGTATGAGCATTGGCGCGGCTCGCTGACCATGTTCGGGTCAACATCCACACCGATGCCTTCAAGGAAGTTCACCAGGCCGATACGCTCGATCATCTCACCGCAGCGCTCATGCTCGAGTGCATTCTCGGCCCAAAAATCGATCATCTCTTCAGCCAGTTCAACCAGCTCTTCCCAGTCATCTTCTGTTTCCAGCTTCTTGAAAGGAATCAGAACCGTACCCATCAGGTCGCCGATCTTCAGCGTGCGCTTTCCGCCGACGAGAATCGTAACGCCGTGATCATCACCCGGATGCAGCGCCTTGGGCACAACATTCAGGCAGTGCATGCAACGTACGCAGTTCTTGTTGTCAACAGTCAGTGAGTCGTCTTCGTTCAGCGTCATTGCCTGGGTCGGGCAGCGTGAAGTGATATTGTCGACCACATGCTGGCGCCCTTTGCGACCAACGTAGGCTTTCCACTCATCCTGGTTGATTTTCATCTCGTCACGCCAGGTGCCGATAACAGCCATGTCAGCGCGCTCGATGGCATTTTGGCAATCATTGCCGCAACCGGAAACCTTAAACTTGAACTTGTAGGGCAGTGCAGGACGGTGCACATCATCGGTAAAGTTGTTCACCAGAAGACGGTGCGCCTTTTGCTCATTGGTGCATGACATCTCGCAACGCGCCGCGCCAACACATGACATTGCAGTACGCACGCAGGGACCCGCGCCGCCGAGATCCCAGCCATACTCATTGATCTCGTCGAAGAACGGCTGTACGCCGTCGTTGTCGGTACCGATAAACATGATGTTTCCGGTTTGGCCATGATAGGTCGTCAGACCGGAGCCATACTTCTCCCACGAATCTGTCAGCTGACGCAGCATATCGGTGGTATAGAAGTTGCCTGGAGCAGGTTGTACTCGCAGTGTGTGAAACTCTTTGGATTCCGGGAATGCATCTCCAACTTCGGAAAAGCGAGGAATAATACCGCCGCCATAACGGAATACGGAGATGGTTCCGCCTTTCCAGTAACCCTTGCGGGTCTCGTATGAGTGCTCAAGTTGTCCCAACAGGTCATTGGTGACTTTATTGATACGCTCTTCAGGATGCTCGTCACGCAGACGTTTGATACCTGAAATAAAACTTGGCCATGGACCGCTCTCAAGCTGATCCAGCATTGGAGTGCTACGTTTCTCAATTGCCATTCGCTCGTTCTCCTCGTGAGGACTTATAACTGAAAATTTATTATTCGCCTGGTGGCAAACACTGATACACAATTCTACTTGCAGGGTAATCAGGGGGTAAACTCCCCTCTGCCCCATTAACGGGTGCTAATATAGCTTGAGTCCGCCTGATGTAACATTCCACCAAAGAGGGAGCAGCACAATTTCCCGCTACCCCTTTAGGGATAGTCATCACCCTGAAGTCTACGCCCTACTCCAGAGCATCTGCATAGAGACTACGCCACGAACAGGCCACCTCAAGGTGCTGCTTGTTGCATACTCAAAATATTAGCAGTTACTGAAATGGTGATAAACTCCTTATGCTGTTAAAATGCTAAAATCTTAGCTTTACCTGACCAGCGTCAACTGCTGCTTAGAAAAGCATTAAAATCAACTTGACAGGCAAGCATACTTCCCGGAGTCAATGTGTTAAATCTCAGCCAGATCATCATCGCCAACCAGCAGTTCACATCATTCAACGAACTGGAGGAGGCTATCAAGGAGTACACGAAACAGGGTGAACGCTTCTTTCGTATGGATGTCAAACCACAATATTCTGATACTCCGGATGACTGGGAGGACCGCCTCGAAGCATCATTCAGCGGTTACAACAGATAATGCGATACAGTGTAAATAGCACAACTAACAGTGAGAAAGACCATGGTTGACTTCCTCGACCCGAACAAGCTTGAAGACAGCGCCAGCGACTCTCTGCACAAGGATCTTGGCGAACAGGCGCATCTTGAAGGCCTTCTACCTGAACTCGAGCAAAAACTGGCGCAGCTGCCTGAACAGGCTCCCGCGACTGAACGCGGCTCACTGCTGCTGGAGATTGCCCGCATTCATCAGCACCTGGAACGCGGCGAACAGGCCTGGCCACTGGCGCGTACAGCATTCGAACTCTTCAGCGGTGAACAGGCCTGGGAGGACGCAGCCGATGCCTGCGACGTTCTCTATCAAAGCAACCAGCCCGACTCGCTGGTCGCACTGGCCAACGGTATCTGGCTGGGCGTCACCTTCCCCATCGATCCGGAAGTCAGCGTTCACCTGCTAAGCCATGTTGTCGATGACACCCCGGACGATGCCGACGGCGCGGCGGTTGCAGCTGTCACGGCGCTCTACCTTGCCGAGTCACGCGCCCGGGATGGAGCTGAAAAAGAGCGCCTGGTATTCTTTTCCAATCAACTGCTCGGCCGGGTAGCACGCCGCCATTCCGGCGTCGAGTCCCAGCAGCAGTTCTCATTGTGGATTGAAAAGCTGGAGCTCAATGATCCGGACAAATTCCTCGTGCGTCTGCGCAACGTCATCGATGTGCTTGCCCAGGAAGAGTGGTGGGTCGATCGAGAAGCCATCCGCCAACAACTCGATGCGAGTTGGACAACCCCTTAATATATATTTTAGTAACATCTCAATAACCCCGTGCAGGAGGCAGGGTTGGGGTTTGCGTTTCAGGGCTGTATAAAACAGGGATGTTTTATCCAGAGCTTACAGGGATGTATTCACGCGTCCCTGAAATGCTGGCCCCAACCCTGCACAGGCTCAATCAATGCACGGAGTTATTGAGAAATTACATATTTTACAAATGAGTCAAATTCCCATAACCGATAATGACTCTCGCCAAGGAGACTGTCCGAGACTGAATTCTCATTTTCCAGTCCCTATCCCACAGACTTATGAAGAGGTTTATTGAACATGTTTTGGAATGATGACGCGCCACCAAAGGAGGTGACAATTCCCGACGACGTGGTTGACCTGCTGTTTTCCATCCGCTGCCGCGAGATCCCGGTTGATCATGTCCACGCGCTCTCTACCGCTCTCAAAGCCGCTGCACCTGAAATATTCGGCAACAACGACATCGCCATTCACAGTATTCATATGGCCAGTTCGGCACATGGCTGGGAGCGCCCCGATTTCAACACCGAAGAGCACCTTATCCTCTCGCATCGCACCAAACTGACTCTACGGGTACGCAAAGAAAATGCCCCACAGATTCAGCAACAGCTGCTTGGCGCCACACTTGATATCGACGGCTGTGAACTGGTCATCGGCAAGGCAAAGAGCAAACCATTGAGCAAACAGGGGACCATCTACTCCCGCCACATTCAGTGCCTCGAGGATGAAGCCGAGGACGAAACCCGCTTCATGCAGCGCATGGCGGCAGAACTCGAGACCCTCGGCATAGCGATCAAAAAAGCGCTGTGTGGAAAAACATCCCTGCTGCACACCCCCGATGGAGAGATTCTAACCCGCAGCCTGATGCTCGCCGACCTGACGACAGAGGAGTCCATCAAACTCCAGCAGCAAGGGCTCGGCGGTGGTCAGGATATGGGCTGCGGAATATTCATTCCTCACAAAGGCATAGATGCCGTGGAAAATATCGACAAGGAGAAATAATTACACCACCCCGAGTGGGATATTTCCGTTGCAACACTTTTTTGCGTAAAATAACGCGCAGATTTTTCGTAGCAATTATCAAAGTTAGTTCATCAGGAGAAAATAGCATGGCTTATGAAGTTGACGGTAAAACAATTGAAGCAGATGCAGACGGTTATCTTGCCGATGCATCCACCTGGAGCGAGGCTGTCGCAGCAGAGATTGCTAAAGCCGACGAGCTCGAAATGACCGAGAAGCACTGGGACGTGGTCAACTACCTGCGTGATCAGCACCTCAACAACGCTGGCGCCGAACCCAACGAACGCACCATCGCCAAAGACATAGGCAAAGTGTGGGGTAAAAAACCCAGCAGCAAGGAGATGTATATCCTCTTCCCCAACATGCCCAGCAAGCAGGGGCGCAAGATCGCCGGCCTGCCGAAAAGCACCCGCAAAGGCGGCTATTGAAGAAGCGCTAATCAAGTCGCTGTGCGATTTGATTAGAACATCCCTGCAAGTTTTTCTACGCGGGAAGGGAAAAAGCAGCTTTCGAGCTGCTTTTTTATTTTCGTGCTTTGCGTGACTTTGGTGGCCGAAAAAAATCCGGCTGCAATACTCTCTTACAGATAAACTATCGCAACATTTCTCATAGACTGACTTTAGATGCTCACCTATCCCGACATCGATCCGATTGCCTTTAGCCTCGGCCCACTCGAAGTGCACTGGTACGGAATGATGTACCTGGTTGCTTTTCTGCTTTTTCTGCTTCTCGGCAAGTACCGCGCCCGCAGCAGACCGCAATTTGGCTGGAAAGCCAGTGAGATCGACGACCTGCTGCTCTACGGTGTACTTGGCGTGATTGCCGGAGGGCGCATCGGCTACATCCTCTTCTACGGGCTTGGTGATATTGCACAGGATCCTCTGAGGGTATTCCGCATCTGGGAAGGCGGCATGTCATTTCATGGCGGCATGCTGGGCGTCTTTGTGGCATTGTGGCTCTACGGCAGACGCACACAGCGCACATTTTTCCAGGTCTCTGATTTTGTGGCGCCGCTGATACCACCCGGCCTGCTTGCAGGGCGTATCGCTAACTTCATCAATGCCGAATTATGGGGCGGGCCCACTTCTTTGCCGATCGGCATGCAGGTGGCCTGTGACAAGGCAGGTGATCTCTGTCAGCGCGTTGGCAGCGGCATCGATCCATCCCTGTCAGTGCCCGTGCATCCCAGCCAACTCTATGAAGCCGCCCTGGAAGGGGTGCTGTTGTTCCTGATCCTGTGGTTTTATTCATCCAAACAGCGCCCGCTGATGGCAGTTTCCGGGCTCTTTCTGCTGTGCTACGGCGCGTTCCGCTTTGCTATCGAATTCGTACGCATGCCGGATGCCCATATCGGCTACCTGGCGGGCGGCTGGCTCACCACCGGCATGCTGTTGACTGCGCCGATGATCGTCATCGGCATTCTGTTTATCGTTCGCGCCTATACGCGTCGTAATCAAACTGCATGAAACAATATCTGGATCTCTGCGAGCGCATCATTCAAGAAGGTGAGTGGATTGAAAACAGGCGCACCGGCAAAAGATGCCTGACGGTCATCAATGCAGACCTGACGTATAACGTGACTGACAACGAATTCCCACTGGTAACTACACGCAAGAGTTACTGGAAATCAGCCATTGCGGAGTTGATCGGCTATCTGCGTGGATACAGCAGCGCCGCAGACTTTCGTGCATTGGGCACAAAAACATGGGACGCCAACGCCAATGAAAACAGGGCGTGGTTGAACAACCCGTATCGAAACGGCGAGGACGACATGGGCCGCGTCTACGGTGTGCAGGGGCGAAGCTGGAAAAAGCCCGACGGCGGCGCCGTCGATCAGCTGCGCAAAATTGTGGATGACCTCTCCAGCGGCATCGATGATCGCGGTGAGATCCTCAGCTTCTACAATCCCGGTGAATTTCACATGGGCTGCCTGAGACCCTGCATGCACACGCATACATTCTCTCTGCTGGGAGAGACTCTCTATTTAACCTCATCCCAGCGCTCCTGCGATGTGCCGCTTGGACAAAATTTCAACCAGGTGCAGGTGTTTGCGTTTCTCAAGTTGATGGCGCAGATCACCGGCAAACAACCCGGCATGGCTTACCACAAGATTGTCAACGCCCACATCTACGAAGACCAGCTGGAGTTGATGCGCGACCTACAGCTCAAACGCACACCCTACCCCCCTCCTCAGCTGCATATCAATCCTGACATAAAAACCCTCGAGGATATCGAGACATGGGTAACGCTGGATGACTTCGAAGTCAGCGGCTACAGGCACCATGAGCCGATCAAGTATCCATTCTCAGTATGAAACCAACATTACTCATGGAAAATCATCTATGATATCTCGTAACTATTCAGCAGCTGTAGGAACGTCACTGCTACAGGGATGTATTCACGCGTCCCTGAAAGGCTAATCCCGATCCTGCACGGCATTGGACAAAGCGCCATACATCGATAAATTGCACAACAATCACATAACGTAATGATCATTAACAGTTACAGGATTTCTCCCCGCGGTCGAAATGACATACTCTTGATCGATTCAGAGAGTTCCTGACTATCTGCTGTTATGAAAAACACACCAGAGATCATCGACACCCACTGCCACCTCGACATCGAGGCGTTCGATCCGGATCGTGACGAGGTGCTACGCGACGCCCGCCAGGCCGGAGTTGTGGCCCAGATCATTCCGGCAATCGAGGCAGGTGGCTGGCAGCGGCTGCTGGATCTATGTGCAAAGCACGACGATCTCTATCCTGCCCTCGGATTGCATCCTGTTTTTGTGCAACAGCATACACAGGCTGATCTCGACAAGCTTGCAGCCGTGATAGAAACCACCAGGCCTGTCGCCATCGGTGAGATCGGCCTCGACTTCGCCATCAAAGCTCTTGATCGAGACGCACAACAGCAGCTGTTCGAAGCACAGCTCGTGATCGCAAAAAAAGCGGGCCTGCCGGTCATCATCCATGCCCGCAAGTCGCATGACGAGGTGATCAAGCTGCTGAAGAAACACCATATCTCTGGCGGAAGCATCCACGCCTTCAGCGGCTCCCTGCAACAGGGAATGCACTATCATGAGATGGGATTCAAGCTGGGTTTCGGCGGCATGCTGACATTCGAGCGCTCCAGCAAGCTGCGCCGGCTGGCGCATGATTTGCCTGCCGAAGCACTACTGCTGGAGACCGACGCTCCCGACATGACAGTTGCCTCACACCGCGGAGAGAGAAACTCTCCGCAATACCTGCCGCAGGTGCTTGCCGCACTGGCCGCGGCAAGGGGTGAGTCCATCGAAGCTGTTGCACACTACACAACGCATAACGCCCGTGCGGCGTTTAATTATCTGTCTGGATGACGGGGCGGTCGCCACCCGGCTCTACTTGCTCATTCTCTGCATCCGCCTCAATCTCATCCGACTCTTCGGGCTCATCCAGTGGCGCGATGGTCCAGCCGAACCAGCCGAACATCAGTGTCACCAGCGGTGATAGCCAATTGAAAAAGGCAAAGGGCGCATAGGCGATGGTTGGAACACCCAGGGTAGCGGACTGGTAGGCGCCGCCGGAATTCCAGGGCACCAGACTGGCCGTCACCGTGCCGGCATCCTCCGCCACCCGCGAGAGGTTCTTGGGATGCAGCCCCCTGTCGCGGAAGGCTTGCGAGTACATGCGCCCCGTCATAACCAGAGTCATATACTGATCGCACAACACCATATTGCCACCCAGTGCGGTAAACACCGTGGCGCTAAACAGCCCCCTGCGTGACGTGACGCGGCTGAGTATGGCCTTCACCAGCACCCGCATCTGTCCGGTGCGCTCCATGATGCCACCAAACATCATCGCGCATATGACCAGGGAGACTGTGTACATCATGGAGTTGAGACCGCCCTTGGTAAGCAGCTTGTCCACCGCCTCGACACCTGAGTCGCTGACATAACCGGAGTAGGCGACTCCCATCAGGGTTTCATAGGAAGCGCCCTGAAACAGGATACCCAGCAGCGCAGCGAAGAGCGCCCCGGCTGCAATGCCCGGGATAGCAGAGATGCGGAATACCGCCATTGCCATCACCAGTAGCGGCGGTAACAGCAATACAGGCGAAATATTGAACTGTGTCCCCAATACATTGTGGAACTGGGTGATAGACTCGATATGCGCCTCCCCGCTCTTTCCCCACATGAACCCGAGTGCGAACTCGATGATCAGCGTCAGTGCGAACGCCACGCTGGTGGTATAAAGCATATGCCGGATGTGGGTGTAAAGGTCGGTGCCAACCATAGCGGGCGCCAGGTTGGTGGTATCCGACAGCGGCGACAGCTTGTCGCCGAAATAGGCGCCGGACAACACCGCCCCCGCCACCACCGGCAAGGGAAACCCCAGACCACCGCCGATCCCCATCAGTGCCACACCGATGGTGCCGCTGGTGCCCCAGGAGCTGCCTGTCGCAAGAGAAGTAACAGCACAGATGAGCACCGTCGCCACCAGGAAAATCTGTGGATGGATGATGTCCAGACCATAATAGAGCAGCGTGGGAACCACCCCGCTCTGTATCCACACACCGATGAGTATGCCGACAATCAGCAGGATCATGATCGCCTGCAGCGAGTGCGTGATTCCGGACACCATTCCTGCTTCGATATCCTTCCATGAATAGCCCGCACGCCAGGCCATCAAGGCGGCCATCACCACCCCTAATAGCATGGGAATTTGCGGATCCATGCCGTAGATGGCAATAGAGAATACGATGCCAACGACCAGAGACAATAGAGAGATCAGCGCCTCCCAGAGATAGAGCTCGCGTACCTGCCGCTTCCCGGATGTCATAATGATTCCAATCCTGTGAATTTCATGAATACCCCACCTCCCAATGACGCCTTATTCTTGCGCCAGAACCCGCTCGATTGTTGCGGGAGATGAATCCAGCGTTGAGGTCGCCCTACTCAACACTACACGCCCGTGCTATATTTCATCTTCGAGACATCCCTGGTTCGCAATCAACACTTCATGCGCCATCAACGGGCATCAATTCAATATGTAACTGCACGCCAATTATCGAAGGATAAGATATATGTACCAGATAAACAATAAACGATTCACCCTACTCCTCCTGTTTTTGAGCGCTTTGACACTGGTTTCCTGTATCTCCACGCACCATCCGGGCGGGTTATCCAACAAATGGCGCATCGAAGTCAGCGAGGGCGCTAAATCCGATGGCATCATGTTGTTTCGTGTCAGCCCTAAAGATCAAGCCGCCATCGATGTGCGCGTACACATCAATGACGGCCTGCGTGAAAATATGGTGGCGAAAGCGATCAAGAATGCATTTCGCAAGCAACTCCCCAAGGGCTACCATGTAGAACGTGATGATAGTGAAGATGTGCTGGTAAAGAGAAGCTGGGGTACGCCCCGGTTTGGACTGGAGCTGGTTTCAAGTGACGTGAAGGCCGTGCGCATCGATCTGGAAAAGGAGTGATCTTCGGATTTGTCCAATGCTCCATCAAAGCCATAACTTCAAGGTGCATAAGCGACAGCGCATCCCACCATACATTGCATAGCGCAATGCGTGCCACTTATTGACGCCCTACGAACCCGCATGATTCCAATTACCTGCGTTCGAAGAAGAGTCCCTCTGCGTTGCTGTCGACATAGACTGTGCTTCCCGGTGGAAACTCTGCGGAAAGGATCGCCTGGGCGAGCGGATTCTCCAACTGCTGGCGGATAGCGCGCTTCAGCGGCCTGGCTCCGTAGACAGAATCGAATCCGGCATCGCCCAGATGATCCAGCGCAGCCGTGGTAAGTTCCAGGCCGATCTCCCGGTCCTCGAGACGCTTGCGCAGATGACCAATCTGGATTTCGGCAATGGCGCGGATCTCTTCACGCCCCAGCGGGTGAAACACCACGATCTCGTCCAGGCGGTTGATGAACTCGGGGCGAAAATGGCCGCCGACGATCTCCATCACCGCTGACTTCATCTCTGCATAGCCCTGCTCCGCCATATTCTGGATCACGTCCGAACCCAGGTTGGAGGTCATGACGATGACGGTATTGCGAAAATCGACGGTGCGCCCCTGTCCATCGGTCAAACGGCCATCATCCAGCACCTGCAACAGCACGTTGAAGACATCCGGGTGCGCCTTCTCCACCTCGTCGAGCAGGATCACCGAGTAGGGACGGCGTCTCACCAGTTCGGTCAGGTAGCCGCCCTCCTCATAACCGACGTAGCCGGGAGGCGCTCCAATCAACCTGGCCACGGAGTGTTTCTCCATGAACTCGGACATATCGATGCGCACCATCGCCTCTTCGGTATCAAACAGGAACTCCGCCAGCGCCTTGCTCAACTCGGTCTTGCCGACACCAGTCGGCCCGAGGAACAGGAAGGAGCCATTGGGACTGTTCGGATCGGAGAGCCCCGCACGTGAACGGCGGATGGCGTCAGAGACGGCGACAACCGCCTCCTGCTGGCCGATGACACGCTTGCCCAATTGCTGCTCCATCTTCAGCAGCTTATCAACTTCTCCCTCGAGCATTTTGGAAACAGGGATGCCTGTCCAGCGGGCAACGACTTCGGCAATCTCCTCCTCGGTCACCTTGTTTCGCAGCAGCTGGGTCTCCTGCGTCTCGGCCTCATCCGCCTGTTGCAGCTGGCGTTCGAGCTCGGGGATGCGTCCATATTGCAGCTCGGACATACGCTGCAGATTACCGGCGCGGCTGGCAGATTCCATCTCGATACGGGCCTGATCCAGCTCCTCCCTGATATGCGCACTCCCCTGCACGGCGGCCTTCTCCGCCTTCCAGATCTCCTCGAGATCCGAATACTCTTTCTCCAGTTTGCCGATCTCCTCTTCAAGATCTTGCAGGCGCTTCTTCGATGCCTCGTCAGACTCCTTCTTCAATGCTTCGCGCTCGATCTTGAACTGGATCAGGCGGCGCTCGAGGCGGTCCATCTCCTCCGGTTTGGAGTCGATCTCCATGCGGATGCGTGACGCCGCCTCGTCAATCAGGTCGATCGCCTTGTCCGGCAACTGCCGATCCATGATGTAACGCGTCGACAGCGTTGCTGCTGCAACAATGGCAGGATCGGTAATATCGACGCCGTGGTGCACTTCATAACGCTCCTTGAGTCCGCGCAGAATCGCCACCGTATCCTCGACGGTCGGCTCCTCAACCAGCACCTTCTGAAAGCGACGCTCCAGTGCAGCATCTTTCTCAATATATTTACGGTACTCATCCAGGGTGGTGGCGCCGATACAGTGCAGTTCACCACGTGACAGCGCCGGTTTGAGCATGTTGCCCGCATCCATGGCGCCCTCGGCCTTGCCTGCGCCAACCATGGTATGAATCTCATCGATAAAGAGAATGATATTGCCTTCAGATTTGGCAACATCATTCAGCAGCGCCTTGAGGCGCTCTTCAAACTCACCGCGAAACTTGGCGCCGGCCAGCAGTCCGGCAAGGTCCAGTGACAACAGCCGCTTGCCCTTGACGCCTTCAGGAACCTCGCCATTGACGATGCGCTGCGCCAGTCCTTCGACAATGGCGGTCTTGCCGACACCCGGTTCGCCAATCAGCACCGGGTTGTTCTTGGTGCGGCGCTGCAACACCTGGATAGAACGGCGAATCTCCTCGTCACGGCCAATAACGGGGTCGAGCTTGCCCTGCTCTGCACGTTCGGTCAGATCAATGGTGTATTTCTCCAGCGCCTGGCGCTGGTCTTCTGCATTGGGATCATCCACGGATTCGCCTCCTCTCATCTGCTCAATAGCACGCTCCAGGTTGCCTTTGGAGGCATCAGCCTGACGTAACAGTTTGCCAACCTCACCCTTGTCATCAAGCGCAGCCAGCAGAAACAGCTCACTGGAGATGTAGCTGTCCTTGCGCTGTTGTGACAGCTTGTCGGTTTGATTGAGCATGCGTCCAAGTTCGTTGGAGACGCTGACATCACCACCTGTACCCTGTACCGACGGCATCCCGTCGAGGATCTCCCCAAGACTGGAGCGCAGCATGTTAACGTTGACACTCGCCTGGGTGAGCAGATGGCGCGCCGTGCCGCCATCCTGGTCGAGCAGCGCCACCAGAAGGTGCGCGGGCTCGATAAACTGGTGATCCCTGCCAACAGCAAGACTCTGCGCATCGGCCAGCGCCATCTGGAATTTACTTGTCAATTTATCCATTCGCATCGTTATTCACACATTATCTATTTATCAACTATGTAAAATATGGGGGACTAGCGGATGTTTTCAAGGGTTAAGCATACCAATAACATATCAATAGCCCCGCATAGAAAGCAGACTTTTTGGATAGTTATTCAAACCAGATCAGCGTCGCCAT
This sequence comes from Pseudomonadota bacterium, assembly GCA_034717755.1. GTDB lineage: Bacteria > Pseudomonadota > Gammaproteobacteria > Chromatiales > Chromatiaceae > Sva-25. The sequence continues at coordinate 40,180 of JAYELV010000079.1, forward strand.
GCGGCCTGTCTCGCCATCGCGGCGATAGGAGTAGAAGCGCTCTGCATCTTGATAGGTGCAGTAGTCGCCGCCATAAATTGCAGTAACCCCGGCCCGATGCAGCCGCAATCGAGCCAGCTGATAGAGATCAGCCAGCCAGTGTCCCTCCCCATGCTCTACAAAAGCAACTTCGCAATCGCTGCTCCACTCTAAAAAAGCCTCCCGCACCTCGGCGCCCACCTCGAAAGAGGCTGCTCCGATGGCCGGTCCAAGCCACGCCAGCAGGTTCTCCGGCGCCGCAGAGAAATGCCTGACAGTCTGCTCCAGCACCCCACCTGCAAGCCCGCGCCAGCCAGCATGCGCTGCAGCCACCTCCCTGCCACTCTTATCAACGAACAGTACCGGCAGGCAATCCGCAGTCATCACCGCACAGACACTGACGGGGCTGTTCGTGTAAGCTGCATCAGCTTCACATGTGCGGGCAGGAGGGGAATCGGCAATTTCAGTGATATCACATCCATGCACCTGCGTCAGCCACTGCGGCTCATGCGGCAAACCGGCCAGATGCTTCAGCCTGCGGCGATTTTCAGCCACATGGCGAGGGTCATCATTCACATGACCACCAAGATTCAGGCTTGTCCAGGGGCGTTGACTGACACCTCCCTGGCGGATGGTAGAGATCGCATGAACATTGGATGGCGCAGGCCACACAGGTTCAATCCATGGTTTTTTTATCATCTTGCAACTCTTTCAGCAGTTGTTGCATGTCATCCGGAATAGCGCACTCCCACTCCATCCATTGACCATGTTCTGGATGTTCAAAGCCGAGTTTGAATGCGTGCAGCGCCTGACGTTTGAAACTGCGCAGGGCGTTTTTCAGCTCTTCACAAGCTCCTGCAGGGATCTTCAGACGCCCCCCGTAAAGCGGATCACCCACCACCGGATAGTTGATATGCGCCATGTGGACCCTGATCTGGTGAGTGCGTCCGGAGTGCAGTTTGACCTGTAACAGCGAGTGGGCGCGAAAACGCTGCAGCACCCGGTAGTCAGTGCGCGCAGGTTTGCCGGTATGCACAACCGCCATACGCTTTCTCTGTACCGGATGCCTGCCGATGGGTTCATCGATGCTGCCGCCGGATATCATGACGCCATTGACGATGGTGCGGTATTCGCGATGTATTTCCCTCGCCTGCAGCAGTTCAACCAGACGTTTGTGCGCCTTCAAGCTGCGTGCAACCACCAGCAGCCCCGAAGTCGCCTTATCCAGCCGGTGCACGATGCCTGCACGCGGCAACCCCTGCAGCGATGGGTCATGATGCAGCAACCCATTCAGCATGGTGCCGTCAGGATTTCCGGCAGCAGGATGCACCACCAGCCCTGCGGGCTTATTGATGATCAGCAGATGTTCATCTTCATAGCGGATGTCAAGCTCGATGGGCTGTGAAACATCTTCTATGAGCGCTTCATCTTCAATGCGCAAACGAATTGTGTCTCCGGCAATCACCTTGTCCCTGGGGCGCAACTGTTTGTGGTTCAGTGTTACCCTGCCTGCCTTGATCCATTTTTGCAGTCGGCTGCGTGAGTAATCGCTGAATAATTCGGCCAGTGCCTGGTCGAGGCGTCTACCTGACAATTCAGAGGTCACTTCCTGCTCCAACAGCTGTTCATTCATGATGCCCCATCTTACCGCCAAATCCGGTATAATCGCTAAATTCTAACGAAATCATACTACAGGATTTAGTCAGCGATGGGGCGATCACTCCTTTATCTGCTTTTTGCCGCAACTCTGTTGAGTGGGTGTACATCAACAGAAGAGAAAGACCAGACCGCCAACTGGTCTGCGGAGCGCATGTACTCCGAGGCATCTGCGGCGCTCCGTGAAGGCAACTACGACAAGGCGATCAAGAATTATGAAAAGCTTGAGGCGCGCTACCCCTATGGGCAGTACGCGGCGCAATCACAGCTTGATATCGCTTATGCCTATTCCAAATTTGACGAACCGGATGCCGCAATCGATGCACTGGATCGCTTTATCCGCCTGCACCCCGAGCACCCCGAACTTGCTTACGCCTATTACATGAAGGGAGTAGTCAACCTCGAGCGCAACCTGGGATTGATGGATCGGTTTGTCCCCACAGATGCATCACAGCGTGACCCCCTCTCTTATGAACAGGCCTACAAGGATTTCAAGGAGGTTGTCGAGCGCTTCCCTGATTCAAAATATGCCAAGGACGCACAACAACGCGCCGTCTACCTCTTCAACAGCCTGGCGAAGCATGAAATCCATATCGCAAATTATTACATGGACCGCGGTGCATACCTGGCCGCCGTCAAACGCGCTGTTGGCGTCGTCGAGAATTACCAGCGCACCCCTGCTGCAGAAGACGCACTGGTTATCATGGTCGACGGCTATACCAAACTGGGTCTCCCGGAGTTTGCCGATGCTGCCAATCGCGTACTGGTGCTAAACCGCGAGCAGGGGAGATTTGGCAGTGACGCCTATGAGCAGGCCAACAAAAGCCTGTTCAGAAAATTCTGGGATTATATCGGGCTGGATGAGGATTAAGGGGAGGTTTTAAGTTTTAGGTTTTAGGTCATAACTGCTCGAGCATGTTTCGCATCGAGAAGCCCATCAACGGCTCATCGATATTGCGCGTCAGCGCCATCACCTTGAAACGCTCACCCATCTCGGATGGAAGAACCAGTCGCTTCAGGCCTTCGGTCTGCTGAAACCACTCCACACTCTGCACCGTCACTGCAGACTGCAGTAATTTTTCGATACCACAGGCGAGCAAAAACCCGGCCTGGCTGGTATAACCGGCAACACTCAAATCCGCATCATCTGCGGCCTCTGCCACTGCAGTAAAATCGACATGTGCGGTAATATCCTGAAGCCCCGGGTAGAACAACGCATCGGCATGTGCATGCTGTCGAAAGTGGCACATCAATGTTCCTTCGCTATGCTGCAGATGAAAATATTCACTGCGCGGATAGCCATAATCGATCAGCAACACGGCTCCCTGCTCAAACACATCCGAGATTGTTGCAATCCACGGTTTGAGGTGCAGATTGATCTCCGATTCACACGCTGACGGCAGAGAAACTCCCAGATCTGCAATCTCCTGCTGCAGTATTGCGGATGCAGGCCGCCACTGCTTTGCCAGTTGGCCTGCTGTACAGGTGACGACCTCCTCCTGTGTCTGCTCATCATTTCCGCTCCTGACACGAAACCGATGCACAGGCATCGCATCCAATACCTCGTTGGCGATAACAACGCCACGCATACGCTGTCGGGGCATTCTCTCCAGCCACTGCACTCTCTCTATTAGATGGGGGATTTCAGCAGCAACAAGCTGTTGCTGACGCTGACGCAAATCCGGACTCAATTCCAGGATCATATATTGCTCAGGCAGGGCATCCAGCGACTCCAACTCACACAACATATCGACTGCCAGCCTGCCGCTGCCGGCGCCAAACTCCAGCACAGATCCTCCACCACAGAGATCCAGCAGCTGCTTAACCTGGTGGGCAAGGGCACGGGAAAAGAGCGGGGAGATCTCGGGCGCAGTCACAAAATCGCCCTGCGCGCCGAATTTGCGCATCCCGGCGGTGTAGTAGCCCAGCCCCGGGGCATAGAGAGCCAGCTCCATATAACGATCAAAAGAGATAGCACCATCCTGCTGCTCGATCTCGCTACAGATCAGCTGCTGCAGCTGTCGCGACAAAGTAATCTCTTCAGGAGCAGGCTGGGGCAAAGATTGCATGACGGATCACTCTGATTAGGTTAAATTGAGAACAGTTTATCAAGTCGAGGTAGAGACAGTATGACAAAAAAGAGCGCCCTGATTACAGGAGGCGCCGCGCGTATCGGCGCCCGTATTGCCCGCAAGCTGCATCAGGCCAAAATAGATATCATCATCCACTACCGCAGCTCGGATAAACGCGCCAAAGCGTTGGCAGAGGAGTTAAATAGCGAACGTGCTGATTCCGCCACCACGGTGCAGGGGGATTTACTCGAGAGTGGCGTGACCGGGCGGGTCATCCAGGAGGCTGTCGCCTTCAAGGGACGGCTTGATGCGCTCATCAACAACGCCTCGACATTCTATCCGACCACTGTTGGCGAGGTGACCGAAAAGCACTGGGACGACTTGATTGGAACCAATACAAAAGTCCCCTTCTTTTTATCCCAGGCAGCAACTCCCTGGTTGAAAAAATCCCGGGGCTGCATTGTTAATCTTGTGGACATTCATGCCCTGCGCCCCAAAAAAAGCTACCCGGTCTACTCCATTGCCAAAGCCGCCAACGCCATGATGGTGAAAAGCCTGGCACTGGAACTGGGACCCGAAATCCGCGTCAATGGCGTCGCCCCCGGGGTCATACTGTGGCCGGAACATGACATCAGCGATGCAGAAAAGAGGGAGGTATTGTCACGTATCGCGCTGCAACGCCCCGGCGACCCGGATGACATTGCCGACACAGTCGCCTTCCTGGTGACCGGCCCCGGCTACATCAGCGGGCAGATTATCGCCGTCGACGGCGGCCGCACAGTGCAACAATAGAGGATCCAAACAGAAAATCAAAAGCATTCACCACGAAGAGCACGAAGGACACGAAGACAATCTGATTAATCCGGTTCCCACGGTCCTGCATGGCAATCCATGCCACTGTATGCATACCCACGCAGGAACGTTGGAACAAGGAAAATGCACAGGATTATTGAGAAGTGGCTCAGGAGCATAGGAAGGAAGCACATGAAAAGAGAACGGATTTCCTTCGTGTTCTTCGTGTCCTTCGTGGTAAAAAATCTCTCACATCAACGTGGAAGCAACAGGATCAGGAGTATGCAGAGCAAAATCGTGGCAACAAAGAAAAGGATGAACTTTTTTTGAACCGCAGTCATTCCCTGGCTTTGCGGAAATGGCGAGGGGGAGCCGCAATAGGGACATGAGGATTGATCCTCCTGCACCATCTTGCCGCAGTGGTTACATGCCAGTTCGTTCATCGCAATCAATTGATCCGTCAGGACTCTTTTTTAGATTTAGCGTCGGCCGGTGCGAACGCAATTACCTCTGCCACCGGTTTCTCATCGGTAAAGTAGGGCTTCTCCATCTGTATCCCTGCATCATCCGCAAGCTCCCGCTCGCGCAGGGAAATCAGCCCCAGGCACTCCCGGACTTGCTGAATGGTCGGATCTGACAGCGGGTGTTTCATGCTTCTGTGCTCCGGCGTTGTATCCTTGATGATATTGGCAAGCACCTTGCGCATCAGCAGCAGTATCTGCCGCTCTTTTGTAGACGTGTCACTCATTTACTCTGTATCTCATGTTTTCTATAGTGCACAGCATACCCTGCCGGCAGCCACAAAAAAAGCCCGGAAGAGCCCGGGCTTTAGGAGTTGTCCAGCAGGAGGTTAAACAATCACTGTTTGAGACGATTGATCCCCAGCATCTTGAGGACATATTTTTCATAGATGGGTTCGGAACTGCCCTTTTTCATCTTGCGGATAAAATACTTTTCAAAGGCTATCTTCGCCATGTGCACCCACTTGCCCTTCTTGAACCAGGCAACATTGCGCGGGGGAATCTGCGGCAGCGCCACGAATGCAGCACCGGTATCACCAAAATCGGCCAGGCAAATCGCATTCCAGGTGCCGACTTTTTCAGGCTCTTCTCCCTTCAATGCGTGCGCGATATTGTGTACGATCGCGGTTACCATCGACTCGATCATATAACCTGTCTTCGGCGCACCTGTTGCAACCGGGGTCGCCTCGACCGGCGGAATAGCGATGCACACACCGGCAGAGTAGATATTCGGGTGCCCGGGGCTGCGCTGAAACTCATCCACCATGACAAAACCACGCGGGTTGCACAAACCATCGACATTCGAAACGGCATCGACGCCCTTGAATGCCGGCAGCATCATCGCAAAATCAAACTCGATCTCGTGACTTTTTGCGACTTCACCATTGTCATCCATCTGATCGATGAACATCCTGCCCTCTTCCACCTTGCTGGTTTTTGCATTGGTGATCCACTTCATGTGATGGTTGCGCATCTCCGACTCAAGCATACCTTTGGAATCACCAACACCACCCAGCCCCAGATGACCGATATAGGGTTCGGATGTCACATAGGTCATATGATATTTATCACGCATCTTGCGCTTGCGCAAATCTGTATCGATGATAAAGGCAAACTCATAGGCAGGACCAAAGCAACTTGCAAACGGGACTGCGCCAACGACGATGTGGCCACTGCCCTTCTCCAGCAACTTTTGATAGGCCGCCCAGGCGGTCTCTGCATGATCAACGCTGCAGATCGACTGCGTGTGACCTCCATCAGGGCCGGAACCTTCGACCTCTTCAAAGGCCAGACGCGGACCGGTAGCGATCACCAGGTAGTCATAATCGACAGTATCTCCATTCGCCAGTGTCAGCCTGTTGGCATCTGCATCAATTTTGTCGCAACGCTGCCCGATAAAATCGATTCCCTTGCGCTGCAGGTAGGGCTCGATGTTAAAAGTAATATCGCTGCGTTCGCGCCAGCCGACAGCCAGCCACGGATTGGACGGCACAAACTGGAAATAGTCGCGTTCATTGATAACTGTAATTTTATGCTCGGCGCCAAGCTCGGCACGCAATTCATAAGCAGCCGGCATGCCGCCGGTTCCGGCTCCCAGTACAACGATATGTGCCATTAATTCCTCCTTCAAGAACAAGCTCAGGCAGATAAATGATTGCCTCAGGCGGATTGAAAATCCTGAGCGCATTGAATCGGGGCAAGATACTCTGATAAATGATAATAATCAATGTAATTTCAATGGTTTAAAATATCAACATATTATAATTTTCTTATTCTTATCTTCCCAACGAACTGTCTATACGGGACATAGACATGACGCAACCTCTCAATAACCCCGTGCAGGAAGAAGGGTCGGGAGTCTGCTTTTCAGGGCTTCCGCCGAATAAATGCTCCTGCGTTTTCGGCACTTCCGCCTTCCATGGCGGTCGAAAACAGGGATGTTTTATCAGAGCATACAGGGACGTATTCACGCGTCCCTGAAAGGCTGATCCCGACCCTGCGCAGACTCGAACAATGCACGGACTTTTTGAGATGTTACGACATGACGAGCTATCTCAACAGCCCTGTGCATGACAACACCTGCAGGCAAGATGCTGCGGTGTGCTGAACGATGACTGTCATTGCGAGGGAGCCAAAGCGATCGTAGCAATATGCTTGAGATTGCCGCAGTCGCTTCGGCTCCCTCGCAATGACAGAATTTTCACGGGATGAATGGGAACTCAAAAGAAAATTCGCAAAAAAACGTAGACACAGGAGAACAGTAATGGCATGATTGACCCTGAGGAGTTGTCCATAAATAACTTCCCGATATCATGCAGCAATGTTATTCGTCTTCAAGGCGCAGCAAGGGGCGCATAGCAGCGTTGTAACTCTTGCTGGAACGCAGAAGACGGACTGCAGGACAAGCAGGATCGCGAAGTTATTTTTGGACAACGACCAAGTCATTGCCATCACGGATTTGCTTACTATGCCGCACCTCCCCCAAGCCGTCATGACCCAGGGAGATCGAGAGATCTTTTCCGAGGATATCGATCACATCCGCACCATCCTGGAAAGATTCCCCAACTTATCACGCCAGGAGACCATCTACACTCTATGTGAGACTCTCGAGTGGATGACGCCGGCCGGTCAGCCGAAGATCGATGCCTGCACCAAACTGCTTAAGCGACTGCAGGATGACGGCATCATCCGCCTGCCGGTGGTTCAGGAAGCCTACAGCCATCCTGGCCGGCGTCAGCGTCGCTCGCCCGACACACCGGGCAGGCGCAGCGCCCCGCAGCCACTATTGGAAACATCGCTGGCCGAGCTTGGGCCGGTCATGTTGAATCCTCCTGCCGACAAAACAGAGCATTCGCTGTGGAACGAGTTCGTCCAGCGCTATCATTACCTCGGCTACAAAAAACCGTTTGGCTATCGGCAGCGCTATTATATCGAGGCCGGAGACCACCGACTGGGCTGTATTTTGATCAGCGGAGCCGCCAAATCTCTGGGAGCGCGTGATCACTGGATCGGCTGGAATGAACGGCAACGACTGAAGAACCTGCCATGGGTACTCAACAACAGCCGCTTTCTGATCTTTCCCTGGGTCAAAGTTCCCAATCTGGCCAGCCATGTACTTGGAAAGCTGGCGCGGCAGGTCGGTGACGACTGGATGCAGCGCTGGGGATTTCGCCCCGTGCTGCTGGAGACCTTTGTCGATCCGGAGCGATTCCATGGCGGATGCTACCGCGCAGCAGGATGGGAACTGCCGGGGCGCACCACCGGCGCCGGGTTGGTGCGCAAAGGAAAGCAGTATCAAACAACTCCGAAACTGATTTTCACCAAACCACTGCAGTCGGATTTCCGTCAACTACTCTGTTCAGACCAACTCAAAGGGCGAATCGAATAGTAAAGAAGTTATATTATTTTTGGACAACGACTTAGGAGTTGTCCAGAAATAAGTTGCCGATATCGCGCCGCAATGTTGTTCGTATTCAAGGCGCAGCAAGGGGCGCATAGCAGCGTTATGTAACTCTTGCTGGAACGCAGAAGACGGACGACAGGGCAAGCAGGATCGGGAAGTTATTTTTGGACAACGACTTAGATGCCGGTAACCAGAAAATCGAGCGCTGAGATGATTTCATCTCGTAAGTGCTGCAAGGAACCCACTGGTGAGTGAAGAGCAGAAACAGGTACATTCGTCATTTGCTGTGTAAGCAGAATAAATGGATCATCATTAAAAGTTGTTGCTGGACATAGCCTGGTAATATTCTCTGTCAAAAATTCAGCTGGAGTAAGAGGTATCACTAGCCGGGTATTTAATGCGTCAAGCAGGCTATTCTGAACATCAACAAAATATGGATAGGCATCTTTTGAGTCCGGGCTTGTATTTTCATAGAGAGCAAATTGGCCCATTAAATTATCTTGTACGAATTAGCAAATAAGCCATTTTTGGTGGCAAGCTTATTTGAGGCGGCAATGGCATCCCGGTTCTCTTCAAGCCATTGAGAGCGTTCCAGTTTCCGTACTTTTTCCGCAAGCGCGCTTTCCAGGGTTGCAGAGAGATTTAGTTTCAGCGACTTTGCCTTTGCAAGTAAGCTACTGTTAATACTAAGGTTAGTTGGCTTTTTGGGAGCAAGATCATCATAGGCCTGGTTCATAATTATGGCACCTTATTGCGTACAGTCAATGCGCACTATAAATGCGCATACTTACTTATATTGTAGAGTGAGAGATAGCATCTAACAAGACGGTTTTA
>JAYELV010000080.1:0-1084 GCA_034717755.1 Pseudomonadota bacterium
TCAAGTGATTGGTACATAAATTGCGTATTAAAATCGACGAATCGATAGACCATTTGATCAAAAAAAGACGGGAGCAAATGAATATGACCGCTTCACCCAATTCAGACTCATTTTCAGACTCCTCCCCGCTTGTGAACTTTGAACTCAGTGTGCTCATGGAGGCGAGGCGCAGTCAAAGCGCCTGGATTGATGAGGAGTGGAGTGCAGTGGGGGTGACCGCTGGTATGCAGGTTGATACCCATGGAGATGAAGTTCAGGAGGTCTTTCATGAAGCGGAGGTCAGGCGCTTGCTCTATCCCGGATTCCGCATCACGCTGCATGTGGATGAATGTGAGAGTTATTACCATAACCTGATGGCTCCTCATCCGAGTTGTTATGTGATTGCCGATATCGATGACAAGAATCAGCCGGTTCCGTTCCTGGTGACGCTGAGTTTTGACGAGGCGCATGCCTACCTGGAGGGTGACCAGGAGGTGTATGCAGTGGATATTCCACCTGAACTCTATCGCTGGAGCGAGGCTTTTGTGCTGAGTCACTATGTGCCGCAAAAGAAGCGAAAGCGCAAGCTGGACAACTGGAAAAAGCAGTCCGGGAGCCGTCATGAAGCAGGCTGATCAAGTTGAAAAGGCTGGAACTGAAGAGGCGGCAGGTGAAACCGGAAGCCGTCTCTCCAGATGGTCGCGGCGAAAACAGGCATCCAGGGCAGCGAAGGATGATCCTGGCGGCTCTGTGGTCTCCAACGCAATAGAGGCTGAAACTGAGGAGCCGGAACCTCAGCCGCTTACTGATGAGGATATGCCGCCGCTCAAATCGCTCACTGAAGAGTCCGACTACAGGGGGTTTTTATCCCCGAAAGTGAGTGATGAACTCCGCAAACTGGCGCTGAGAAAGCTGTTTCACGGCTCGAAATTCAATATTTGTGACGGTCTGGATGACTATGATGAAGATTTCACCAATTTTGCCAAACTGGGCGATGTCATTACCGCAGAAATGCGCCAGCGCGCTGAACTGGAGGCGTTGAAAAAACTGCAGCAGCAGGAAGAGAGTGTTCCGCAGGTTGTTGAGGGCGCATCCGCTAGTGAAA
>JAYELV010000081.1:0-1080 GCA_034717755.1 Pseudomonadota bacterium
TGCGCCGAAGAGATCAGCACAACAGCAACATCCGGAAAATGATTCTGCACCGCTTCATGTTGTTACTGACCCAGAAGCGCCAGAAGCAGATCTCCCCGTTAAAGGGCTATCCGCCACACTGGCCCAACAGCCGGAAGAGAAACAGCTCTTCAATGCAGAAACCAATCAGGGGGATGCGGTAAAGCATGGAGCAGCGTCGGAGAGTCTGCGCAGTGTCAGCGAAATGCGGACGACGATTTTCAATTTGGCATTTGAACTGGCTGAACTTGCCTTTGCAGCGTCCAGCGATGCGCAGTGTCTTGTCAGCATCGACAATGGCGCTGGTTTTTTTATTCAGGAATTTCCGGCGCTTGCGCAGAGACACGAAAAACCCATCTATCCGCAAATCAAGATTACCCGATCGATGCACAATGACTATCTGAGGATGCGCACAGCCAACTACCTTGGCTTCCTGTTCAACCTGTCGGAGCAGTTCTCCCCAGCGGCCACGGCAGTGATGGAGCACATCAATCTCTACCCGGAAAACTCACTGCTTGCCAATTATCATCTCGCGAGTATTGCCGGGCGGCAGGAGCCAGCGGAGAGTGAACCGGCACTCCTGCGAACCTGGCGCAATCTCTTTGATAGCCGCCGGCATAACGCGCTGTCATTCAGCTATTACAACATGACGCGACGAGAGTCGGAGCGCGTCACGCAACTGATGAAGATCTTGCTGGATGCATACCACGCGCTCACAACGACTCACTCCCTACAGAGGCTGAACATGCCTCTCTGGACAATAGAGGAGCAATCATGAATGCATCGCAAACGGTCGCGCTTCACGGCCTGCTTCAGAGCATCTACGACGGAGATCAAAATACCGTCGCCCGCGCTGGCATCACAACAGACAATGCGAGACGCCTGATGAACCTGCGGGCCCCGGAACTCCTGGCGCTGATCCAAACAAATACCGCATTCATCCAATTCAAGATCGATAACGCCGCGTTGAATCTTCTTCTGCAGGAGATCGACCGCAATCGATCCAGAAAGCAGACGGCCAATGCGCTCATCGCGTCAGATGCGCCGCTGGAGATGATTCGC
>JAYELV010000082.1:0-5098 GCA_034717755.1 Pseudomonadota bacterium
TATCTGTGTTCATCTGTGGATAAAACAAAAACCATCAAACAGGAAATAACATGCAAATAGGTATGCTTGGTTTGGGCCGCATGGGGGCCAACATGGTGCGCCGTCTGATGAACGACGGGCATGAGTGCGTGGTTTATGACAGATCTAAGGAAGCCGTTGCAGATCTCGAGAGTGCCGGCGCCACGGGAGCCTCTGACCTGGATGATTTTATCAACAAACTCACGCCTCCCAGGGCCGTGTGGATCATGGTGCCGGCGGCTGTTGTCGATACCGTGGTTGATGACCTGGCTGCGCGCATGGACTCTGATGACATCATCATCGATGGTGGCAACTCCTACTATAAAGATGACATCATTCGCGCCAACGCCCTCAGCGGTAATGGTCTGCACTACGTCGATGTTGGCACCAGCGGTGGCGTGTGGGGCCTTGAGAGAGGTTACTGCCTGATGATCGGCGGCGAAGACCAGATTGTCTCGCATCTTGATCCGATCTTCAAAACCATTGCTCCGGGCATGGGTGAGATAGATCGCACACCGGGTCGCGAAGGAACTGCCAGCCAGTCTGAGCAGGGTTATCTGCACTGCGGTCCCAACGGTGCGGGGCACTTCGTCAAGATGGTGCACAACGGCATCGAGTACGGCATCATGGCGGCCTATGCCGAAGGCTTTAACATTCTCAAGCATGCCAATATCGGCAAGGGTGATCAATCAGCCGATGCCGAGACTGCGCCCCTGCGAGATGCGCAAAATTTTCAGTTTGATATCGATACTGCCGAGGTGGCGGAGGTGTGGCGGCGCGGCAGCGTGGTCGCATCCTGGCTGCTGGACCTTACCGCCATCGCGCTGAAAGAGAATCCTGATCTCTCGAATTTTTCGGGGCGGGTATCCGACTCCGGAGAGGGCCGCTGGACCAGCATGGCCGCCATCGAGACCGGAACATCGGCGCATGTTTTGACTGCTGCGCTGTTCAACCGCTTTACCTCCCAGGGTGAAACCGATTTTGCCGATAAACTGCTCTCCGCCATGCGCTACCAGTTTGGCGGTCATCACGAGAAGAAATAAAATAGGCATCCTTCATTGTCAGTTTACAGTTTGTCATCTCGACGAAGGCCGTTCCTGTGCATCCTGCCCTCACGGCATTTGTACCTCCATGTACGGCAGAGAGATCTTAATGCTCTGTGCAACAAGATCCCTCGTCGTTCGTACCTCACTTCCCTCGGGATGACAGCGAAAAGATCTGTAGGGTGCAATAAGCGAAGCGCATTGCACCATCCATGCAGCGGAAATCTCTAAATCAGACTCAAAAGGAGAGTGCAATGCCCAGAAGCCACTGGCATCTGTTCGATAACGCACCGGGTGTGGCGCGTGAAGCTGCGCGGCGTATATTAATTGCTGCTGACAAGGCGATTGCGGGTCAAGGCAATTTTTCTATCGTGCTGGCCGGCGGAAGCACTCCCGAATCAACCTACCGCCTGCTTGTCGATGCGGACAGCGACTGGTCAAAATGGCATATCTACTTTGGTGATGAACGCTGCCTGCCGGTCGATGATGCAGAGCGTAACTCGGTCATGGCTGCCAGCGCCTGGCTTGATCATGTCACGATTCCAGATGAAAATGTTCATTTTATCCCTGCGGAACAGGGCGCAGAAGCAGGGGCTTCTGCATATAACTTAGTGGTTGCAGATGCCGTACCCTTCGATATGGTGCTGCTGGGTATGGGGGAGGATGGACATACTGCCAGCCTCTTTCCCGGTCAGATTCATCCCGACAGTGAGCTTGTGCACGCAGTGCATGATGCGCCAAAGCCTCCGCCGGACAGAATCAGTCTGAGCCGCAATGCACTGAGTGACTGCAGCGAGCTCCTGATCCTGCTGACCGGAGCAGGCAAGCAGCAGGCTGTAACCCGCTGGAAGCAGGGAGAGGATCTTCCCATTGCGAACATTGGCGCACACCACGCCATCGATATCCTGCTGGACAGGGATGCCAGTGTTGAATAGATGTTTTTTCGTAACCATTCAGCTTACTGATGAATTATCCAGCCAAGTCACTGTTTGCGGGCGTATCTGGAAGAAACGTAGGAGGCAGGGATGCCGACTCGAGCCTACACGGATGTATTCACGGCGTTTTCTGGAAGATATGTCCGCAAACAGCGACGACCCAACTGGTACTGAATAGTTACACACGGATTACATAGTACTAAATAAGCCTGTGTGAATGACGTCATTGCGAGAGAGCCTAAGCGACCGCGGCAATCTTGTATCTCATTCCCACACGGGAGCATGGAAATGAGAAATATCTGTGTGAATCTGTGTTCATCTGTGGCTCATAAATAACAAAGCTCAAACACGCATTGAGGATATAACCCATGAAGAAAGAAACTAGAGCCGATTCCAATTCAGCCAATGAGCACGAACATACCCGCACCGGTATGAGCGTGGATGCGCTGAAACGCGCCTTCGAAGATAACCTGCTCTATGTGCAGGGCAAAAATCCTGATGTAGCGACCTACCACGATCTCTACAAGGCAGGCGCCTATACGGTGCGCGACCGTTTGTGGGGGCGATGGATCAAGACTGCACAGACCTATAAAAAACAACAGGCGCGTACGGTGTGCTATTTTTCGGCGGAGTTTCTGCTTGGTCCGCATCTTGCCAACAACATGATCAATCTTGGCATCTACGACAAGGCCAGTGAAGCGGCGGATATGATCGGTCTCAATCTGGATGAGCTGCTTGACCAGGAGGAGGAGCCGGGTCTTGGCAATGGCGGGCTGGGGCGTCTTGCCGCCTGTTATCTTGACTCCCTGGCGACGCTGCAGATCCCGTCGATTGGTTATGGCATTCGTTATGAATACGGCATCTTCGACCAGGAGATTCATGATGGCTGGCAGGTCGAGATCTCCGATTTGTGGTTGCGCAACGGTAATCCCTGGGAGTTGCATCGTCCCAAGCTGCGATACCCGGTGAAATTTGGCGGCCATACAGACCACTACAGCGATGCCGATGGCAACCTGCGGGTCAATTGGGTTCCAGAGCTGGAGATCGTGGGGGTCGCCTATGACACTCCCATCCTCGGGTTTGGCGTCAATAATACCAACCTGCTGCGATTGTGGTCATCCCAGGCGAGTGAATCCTTCGATTTCCAGGCATTCAACCAGGGCGACTACTACGGCGCTGTCGAGGCAAAGGTAGCGGCGGAGAATATCAGCAAGGTGCTCTATCCCAATGATGAGGCAGTGTTGGGCAAAGAGTTGCGTCTCAAACAGCAGTACTTTTTTGTCTCCTGTTCACTCCAGGATATGATCCGCCTGCATCTGCAGCAAAATGACAACCTCGATGGTTTTCATCACAAGTTTGTCGCCCAGCTGAATGACACTCACCCATCGATCGCCATCCCTGAACTGATGCGACTCTTCATCGACGACTACGAGATGAGTTGGGACCAGGCCTGGGAGATCACCCGCAACACCTTCGCCTATACCAACCATACACTGCTTCCCGAGGCGCTCGAAACCTGGCCGCTGGATCTTTTTGGCAAACTGCTGCCGCGGCATCTGGAGATCATCTATGAGATCAACCGCCATTTTCTGGATGATGTACGCATGCGCTTTCCCTGGGATCATGCGCGCATCAGCCGCATGTCACTGATCGGTGAGGATGGCGAACGCAGGGTGCGAATGGCCAACCTGGCCACAGTCGGCTCTTTCGCAGTCAACGGCGTGGCCGAGATGCACTCGGAGCTGGTCAAATCCACCATACTGAAAGACTTCTATGAGTGCGCCCCGGAAAAATTCCACAATGTCACCAACGGCGTCACGCCGCGGCGCTTTGTACAGTTGAGCAATCCGGGATTGTGCCGGATCCTGAACCGACTGGCGGGAAATGAGTTTACCTGGAATCCGGATAATCTGCGGCTCCTCGAACAGCATGCTGATGAACGGGGTTTTCACCAGGAGTGGCGCGAGATGAAGCGTACGGCCAAGCTGCATCTCTCCGGCCTGATCAAACAGCAGACCGGAGTGGTTGTCGACCCTGACTCGCTGTTCGATATCCAGGTCAAGCGCATCCACGAATATAAACGCCAACACCTCAATCTGCTGCACATCGTGACCCTCTACAACCGCCTCAAGCAGAATCCCGGCCTGGATATGACGCCGCGTACATTTATCTTCGGCGGCAAGGCAGCGCCCGGCTACTTCATGGCAAAGTTAATCATTAAATTGATCAACTCGGTCGGTGAAGTGATCAATAATGACCCTGAAGTCAACGGTTTTATGCGCGTTGTGTTTTTCCCTAACTTCAATGTCAAGAGCGCGCAGTCCATCTATCCGGCTGCCGATCTTTCGGAGCAGATATCGACTGCTGGAAAAGAGGCGTCAGGCACCGGTAACATGAAATTCTCCATGAACGGCGCACTCACCATCGGCACACTGGACGGCGCCAATGTGGAGATTCGTGAAGAGGTCGGCGAGGAAAATTTCTTCCTCTTCGGCCTTACAGCAGACCAGGTCGTGGAACGCAAGGCGCAAGGTTACCGTCCTTACGATATCTATCTTGGAAACCCTGAGCTCAGAGAAGCGATCGACCTCATCAATGCGGGGGTTTTCTCCCATGGTGACAGAGAGCTTTTTCGACCGCTGGTCGATGATCTTCTCTATCATGATCCATATCTGGTGCTGGCTGATTATCAATCCTATATCGATTGCCAGTCAGAGGTAGACCACGCCTGGCGTGACAGGGATCACTGGAACCGCATGTCGATTCTGAATGTCGCGCGCATGGGGAAATTTTCATCGGACCGCTCCATCCGCGACTACTGCGAAAAAATCTGGGATGTCGGACCGATACCTGTTAAAAGTTAGCGGAAAAGAAAGTTTGCAGTCGTCGGTATGCAGTTTTCAGTAAAGACAAAAAAAGTTGCAGATGATAATGACTCGATTAGACTTCTGCCTACTGCAAACTGATGACTACCAAGTAACTTCTCAATAACCCCGTATGAATGCTGTCATTGCGAGGGAGCCTAAGCGACCGCGGCAATCTGCTTGAGATTATAAATTACATCCCTGTAATTTACCCTTCGGGCCGCTCAAGGCGCGTTCA
>JAYELV010000083.1:0-1069 GCA_034717755.1 Pseudomonadota bacterium
ATCGTAGGCCGGATAAGGCGCTTTCACCGATCTTTGATTCAATACGGATCTTCCAGCGCCGTCATCCGGCTTTGGGTTGCCGGATTTCGCTTCCGCTCATCCGGCCTACAGGTTTTTCCTGCACGGGATTATTGAGAAGTTACGGCTTGTCTTCGTATCTATATGATCCTGGCGGTGAAATTCAAAAAATCTATTGTTGTATTATTCCAATTCAGTTTCGTCGTTCTGCATGGTGATGGCGATCTCGAAACGCAGCCGTTCGTCAATGCCGATGCCCTGCCAGCCTGCATTCCCGACCAGCGCCGCCAGGGCAACCGGAAGTCCATCACAATTACGAATGACCAGTGTTTCTGTTTCGCCATCGCTGATTTGCTCAATGATTTGTCGTCCATACGCATCCTGATAATCGATGTCGCCATCCTCATCCCATTGCGTGCTCTGCTGCCTGTCGAGCGTGACGACTGCGAGCGGGCGGCCATCCATTGTGGCGATGAAGGCGTGCAACTCATCGAGGGTGCGCTGACGTGATACATCGTCATCTTGCTCTTCTTCTTCGGTGAACTTCAACTGGTATTCAGGCATTTGTATCCTCGCTGGAGGCGATTGGGTTATTATTCTTCAAACAAACAAAGGCGGTGTCATGCAACAAAAAACTAAAAAAGTCAAAAAACGCCCCGGCAAAGTCATTCACAGCGCCGTATCCAGGCATGCAATCGAGAAGGCCAAAGAGATCCGTACCCGCTATGGTCCTGTTATTGACTATGCTGCGGTGCTGCACATGCTCGAGGATAGAAAATCCATTCGCTATCCGGTCGAAATCTGTTTCGTCTCCGAAGGCATCGAACCCGGTATGTTCGCCAATACACGAGCAGTCTCAGAAAACCCGGATGATGGCTACGTCATCTCGCTGCATCAGCACTTCGAAGATCAAACTGATGTACTGCCTGCACTGATCCTTTACCAGTCAGTGCTGGTCAACTATGGCGATCTGGCAACCGCTGATGATGCCGAACTCTTCGCTTCCACGCTCCTGAGAGTCGAGCGTGATGAATATTACGCACAGATCATC
>JAYELV010000084.1:0-1063 GCA_034717755.1 Pseudomonadota bacterium
TGTAGAGGCAATTGATCAAGCGCCAGGATATGCTCCAGCGCTATGGGTAACAGCTGAATACGATTTATCTGCTGGTTTTTCTCTAACATTTCAGCAATGGGTGATGCGATCTTGAGCTTGCCGATTTCGGTAGTTGTCAAGGAAGATGTCGCTTTTTTTAAGCAGCTTTTTCTTTCAGTACCACCTCCTTTTCTGTCGAATTATTCGGGTTTAGGAAAACTACTCTTTCATGCTCCCAGTTACGAGATGGCCCGGACCAGCGTTCAGGACACCGAGCCCTGGCTGCTTCGTAAACTGCTTTGCGCTGTTCAAGGATCGCGATATCCTCGCCACGATGACGCTGCCCGGGCGTGACGAATTTCAAGGCGCTGTGGCGGTGAATTTCGTTATACCAGCGCTGGAATCCTGATACCCATTGGCGCGCCTCATCCAGGCTGTCGAAGGGCTTGTCAGGAAAGCCGGGGTGATACTTCAATGTCTTGAACATGGCCTCAGAATAGGGGTTATCGTTACTCACAGAAGGCCTGCTGAATGATGGCATGACTCCAAGCTGCTGCAGGGTGGCAAGCATGGTTGCTCCCTTCATGGGCGAGCCATTATCCGAATGTAGCACCAGAGAGTCCGGGCTAACGCCTTCACGCAGATGGGCCTTTCGAAACACCCTGGATGCATGTTCTGCTGACTCGCTTGCAAAGATTTCCCATCCAACAATCTTACGACTATAGATGTCAATAAACAGGTAGAGATAGAAGAACTGCCCCTTGATCGTCGTGGCCAAATAGGTGATATCCCAGCTCCACACCTGATTCGCAGCATCCGCCTGCAGTGGTGTCGGACGACGACGTTTCGGCGCCTTGGCCTTGCCGCGGTGCGCCAGCTGATCGGCTTCGCGTAGCACGCGGTAGAAGCTTGATTCCGAGGCGATGTAACAACCACGATCAGCAAGTATCGGGACGATCTGACATGGAGGCATGCTGGCGAATTCAGGCGCATTAGCGACCGTCTGGATTTGACCCCGTTCCTCCTCAGAGAGCTTGTTGGCGGGCTCTCGCTGTTGCCCTGC
>JAYELV010000085.1:0-5021 GCA_034717755.1 Pseudomonadota bacterium
TGAAGAGGTTGAAGGGGTTGAAGTGCGTGTGACCTATGAATATGGTGATGTCGAGAGGCTAGTCAACGAAGCTGTTCGCGATGGAACGACGCGCATTGTCATTGGCGGCGGCGACGGCAGTGTCAACGAGGTGGTTGATGCGATGGCCAAACTACCGCGGGAGCTGCGCCCGGAGCTGGCGATCCTGCCGCTTGGCACGGCCAACGACTTTGCGACCGCCTGCCGGATTCCCGCCAACAGCCTGGAGGCATTGCGCCTTGCAGTATCCGGGAGTTGCACGGTTGTCGATATCGCCAAAGCCAATGAGCGGCATTTCGCCAATATGGCAACGGCCGGTTTTGGTGCGCAGGTCACAGCGGAAACACCCGTCGAGTTGAAAAATTTTCTGGGCGGTGGGGCTTATACGCTGACGGGCGTGTTGAAAGCGATCAATTTCGTCCCCTATCAGGGCAGGATGAAAACGCCTGAATTTGAATCCGAGTTGACGGGGGTTGTCGCTGCCATCTGCAATGGACGCCAGGCCGGCGGCGGGCAGGTGCTGGCGCCGAATGCCTACATCAATGACGGACTGCTCGATGTGGTAATCGTGTCGCAATTTCTTTTGGGCGACATCCCCCAAGTGGTCGAAGAGATCAAAAATCCCTCTCCACACGGCCGCTATATCAAATATTTCCAGACACCCTGGCTTGAGAGTTCAGCAGAGGAGATCATCCCCCTCAATCTTGATGGAGAACCCTATCGAAACAAAAAAATTCGTTTCGAGATTGTCCCCGCAGCAATCGACCTGGTCCTGCCCGAGTCGTGTCCCTGTGTCAAATGAGTGCAGCAGAATCAACATTGAATCCCCTCTTCGGATTCTCTCTTTCTGTGATATTCATACAATGCGTTTCTCTCTATTGCCACCACATCTGTAGATCACGTAAGAGAGCTTGAATGGTTCGCTCACTGGCAACTGCGTTAAAGCAACTCAAAGAAGCTGCCTGCCAGGCGCCAGTGATTGGCATCCTGCTCCGGGCCGGCTTGCGCAGACCGCATGGCCATGCAAAGGACATGGCGGCCAGCATTGCCTTTTTTACATTCCTCTCCCTGTTCCCACTGCTGCTCGGGCTGCTCGCCCTGGCCAGTTCGGTATTGAAATACGAGCAGTTGCGGGATCGCCTGATCGACTGGGTGACAGGCTTCTTCCCGGTTGGCGCGGAATACGTCACACAGAACATCGAATCCCTTGTGCGCCTGCGCGGCGCGGCAAGCCTGGCCAGCGCACTGGTGCTGCTCTGGTCGGCCAGGAAAATGGTCGCTGCCATCAGCCGTGGCATCAACCAGGCGCTGGAGCAGAAGCGCAATCATGCCTTCTACCTCTCGCCACTGCGTAACTTCGGACTGGTCGTGGCCGTGTCGCTGCTGCTGTTTGCAACCACGACTATTACCCCGCTGGCAAATATTCTGTCGGATTTAGAACTGACATTCCTGGGAGAGACATCACAAGCTGTAATCAACCTGGTTGGAGGCCACCTGGCCAGCGTGGCAAGCACGGGCGCAATGATCGGTTTCATCTACTTCCTGACGCCCTATCAGCGGCCCAGGTGGAGCGAGATCTGGCCAGGCATGGTAACTGCCACATTGCTGATCGAAGCCGGCAAGAGCGCTTTCATCTACTACGTGGGAAATATTTCGAAGCTGGATGCTCTGTACGGCTCCTTATCTTCCATCATCGTACTGATGCTCTGGTTGTATTTTTTTGGCCGGGTGCTGCTGTATGGGGCCGAGGTCAATGTCGTCTATGGCGCCCCCCGCGAACAGACCTCGTGCAATCCTGACCTGAGAAAACAGGAACACGACGAGTGAATCAATTGTCTGACACAATCCCAACCCAGGTTCGCTTGAAAGCCCGGTTAGCGATGTTCGCGGTTGGCCCCGGCAAGCTTTTTGCCGGTCTCGTCCACGGCCACATTCTGGTAGTAGGCGTGGTGGACCGGGAATCCCAGGTGACCGGGCAGAGTTCCCGCGGCCCGGATCTTGAGTGTGCCGCCTATGGGGTCGTCGATGTCCTCAAACATACCGGCATCGACTCCACCTCCATATCAGATCAATCCATCAGGACTTAAGTAAATCATGTCACAATCAGCATCACAATTTTCAACCAGGAAAATTCTGCCCGAATATGTCACCGAAATCACGGTCATCATCCTATCGCTCGGTTTATATCTCTTCATTTATTTGACCGGGGAGGTGGTGAACGGTGAGACAGCGGGTTTCGATCAACGCCTGCTGCTGTTGCTGCGCAATCCGGCAGACCTCACCGACCCCATTGGTCCGCAATGGCTCGAAGTTGTCGTGCGTGATCTGACGGCACTGGGAGGTGTCATCAACCTGAGTCTGCTGACCATTGCCGTGTGCATCTATTTCCTGCTGCAGCACAAACACCGCATGGCGCTGTTCGTCCTGCTATCGATCGCCGGAGGGTCGCTTTTCAACAGCCTGCTCAAGGAGTTGTTTGAACGCCCCCGGCCCGATCTCGTTCCGCATGCCACCACGGCAGCGATGAGCAGTTTTCCCAGCGCACACGCCATGATGTCAGCCGTGGCGTTTCTGACCCTCGGCGCCCTGCTCGCGCATGCCTGCGGCAAGGTCCGCATCAAGCTCTATATTCTGGGCTGGTCGCTGCTGCTGACCATTCTGGTTGGCGTCAGCAGAGTCTATCTCGGGGTTCACTGGCCGACAGATATCATTGCCGGATGGATTGCCGGGGGTCTCTGGGCGCTGCTCTCCCTGCTTGCCAGCCGCTGGTTTATCTCCGATTCAGCAGCAACCTGAGCGATTCAATTGCCGGGCCTCTGAGGCTGGTTTCTCAACGCGAGCTCCTGCAGATCGAAACTGCCGGGGCTCTGAAAGATCCTTAATTCGAACAGCGGCGCAGTGGCCAGGATATGATCAAAAATGTCCGCCTGCAGGCTCTCATATTTTGTCCACTCCTGGATCTTGCTGAAGACATAGAGCTCGATTGGCAGGCCATGCTCGGTCGGCTGCAGTTGGCGCACCATGAATGTCATCTTCTTGTGGATCTGCTCATGCGCCCGCAGATAGCTGGAGATATAGGCGCGAAAAATGCCGATGTTGGTCTGCCTGCGTGGTATGGCCGGGATGTGGTCATGCTGTAACCGTTCATTATAAGAGTGGATCTCGTTTTCCCTACTCTCGATGTATTCGCCAAGCAAGTCGATCTTGCGCAGTTTTTCGAGCAGTTCAGGCGTGCAGAATTTGATGCTGGAGATATCGATATTGATTGAACGCTTGATTCTGCGACCGCCCGACTCCTCCATGCCACGCCAGTTCCGGAATGATTCCGTCACCAGCGAATAGGTCGGTATGGTGCTGATGGTCTTGTCCCAGTTTTGCACCTTGACTGTGGTCAGCGAGATGTCGACCACGGTGCCGTCCGCGTTGTATTTTGGCAGGGAGATCCAGTCTCCATACTTCAGCATGTTATTGATGCTGATCTGCAGGCCGCCGACAAAACCGAGGACGCTGTCCCTGAAGACCAGCCCGAGAACCGCCGCGAAGGCGCCCATGCCGCCGATGATCACGGAGATGTTTTGGGACAGCAGGATCGACAGGGCGATCAACAGACCCAGCACGATGATGATGATTTGAAAGACCTGGAGATAGGGCTTGATAGTATAGATGCTTCCCGGCTCTCTCCGGCTTACATAGACCTCTTCAGCTGAATGCAGTGCTGCAATACTCCCGCCAACGAACAGGTAGTCCATATAAATCCTGGTCAATTGTTTCAGCAGATTGGTATCAAGATGATCAAAAACGAGGTCGATCGTGTACAACAGGAGCAGCGCCGGCAACATCCTGATGCCGTACGAAAAGACTTTGTGGCGATAAAGCGCATCATCCCAGTCGACCTTCGTTTTTTTGACAACTTTTTTCGTCCATGACCTTCCATAGTGAAAGGCAAGCCGGTCGATGAGCGAAAAAACAGCCAATACAACGAGCAGGGTGATCAGCTCATCGATTGTTCCCGACATTGTGCTACTCGTGCCGACACTGCTCAGCCATTCCTCGAAACGGGCTAACAAAGTACTCATACGTGAAATATCCCGGGAAGAAACAGTTACTCGTTAGACCATGATTGGAGAAAGCCTGGCATCAGGCGGCAGCCGCTGGTTTGGCGTCTTTCGCCGCCCAGGCGAGTGAAATCCACGAGATACCGTGCATCAGCAGGTCGATCGACACGAACAGGCCGATGGCCCAGAGGCCGGAGACCGGCCAGTCGATGAAGATCATGATCCCCAGGATGATGGCCGAGATACCGGCAAGCACGGTCCACCACCAGCCGGAGATGCCGCGCATCTGGAAACCGGCGAAGATGCGCATGATGCCCACCACAAACAGAAAACCGGCCATGAAGAGGGTGAACCAGACGGCGCTGCCGGCGGGATTCATAATCATGATCACGCCTGCGATGACATAGAGCACGCTGATCAGCAGATACCACAGCTTGCTCTTCCACCCCTCCGCCTTGAAGCTGTCGACCAGCATCACGACGCCGGCGGCGATCGCCAGTATGCCGAAATAGAGCATCGTCGCCAGGGTCATGACGAAGCTCATCGACATGCCGATGGCGCCAAAGATGATCAGCAGGATGCCGCCGGCCATCAGCCAGCCCCAGTTCTCGTGCAAATCCCCCAGCAGTGCAACAGCCAGGGCGTTGTTTTGATTTTGATTGTTCGTCATCTCTTCTCCTCCCCGTCAGGCAGACATCGCGTCTTTGGTCAGTTCCCAGGCCTTTTCCAGTTTTGCGGCGCGCGCCTTGTACTCGGCCTCCAGCTCCGCCATGCCGATCGCCGTTCCCACCGGACCCTTTTCGGTCGCCTGCTTGATCTCTACCACACCCTCTGCATCCTTGGCGAGCACCGCTGTGGAGTAGAGCGAAATGGAACCCTCCTTGTGCAGCTCCTTCATGTCGCTGAGACCTTCATAGGCCGACTTCTCACTGTCAAACACAATAACAA
>JAYELV010000086.1:0-5007 GCA_034717755.1 Pseudomonadota bacterium
GCGGAAAACGTCTTCCTGGTTATCTCGGTGCGATCCATCGACCCCCGGGTTCGTATCGTCTCGATTGCCGATGCGCCCGACTCGATCCCCAAGTTTCTGGCCGCCGGGGCAGACAAGGTGATCGACCCCTACGAGATCAGCGGTCTCAAGATCTGGCGTATGCTGAGAAAACCGATCATATCCCAGGTCATGGAAAAGACGCTGATGAGCGAACTGGACCTGAACATGGCCCAGGTAGTGATCAACAAGGAGTCATTTCTCGATGGCCGGATCGTCGGCGAATTGAGGCTGCGCGACTACTACGATCTGGTGCTGCTGGGTATGGTGGATCGCACCCTGAGTGAAGAGTTCATCTTTCGCACTCGTGGTTTAAGCCACTGCCTGGAAGCCGGGGACACCCTGGTTGTCATCGGCCCCCACGCTGAAATAGAGCGCTTCAATAGAGATCTGGACAACAAACTCGCCATCGAAGCACTCACGAAGCTGGAGAAATCAGCCGGAGAGTGCTCACCACTGGATCTCAATGGAGCCATTCGGAATTCGTAACCCGTCAAATGAATTTCAAGCTCCCTCCGTCCACGCCGCGCCTCATTCATGCCGCAATGCATCAATAGGATCCAGGCGTGCTGCCTTCCTTGCCGGAAAGTAGCCGAAGATCACTCCCACCACTGTGGAGAACAGAAAGGCGACAATGATGATCCCGGGGTTGAAGACGAAAGGCACCCCCAAAACGCCGGCGAGCCCTACGGAACCCACCATCGCCAGCACGATGCCAATGACTCCACCGAGCGAGGAGAGCACCATTGCTTCGACGAGAAACTGGAGCAGAACTTCCCGTTCCAGGGCGCCGATAGCCAGGCGGATTCCTATCTCCCGGGTGCGTTCCGTCACAGAGACCAGCATGATGTTCATGATGCCAATCCCGCCAACCAGCAGGCTGACGGCAGCCACCGCACCCAGCAGGGCCGTGAGCACTTCCGTCGTCCTGCTCAGCATTTTCGCGATCTCCTTGAGATCCCTGACGGAAAAGTCATCGTTCTCTGTCGCCGAGATGTGGCGGCGCTTGCGCATCAGCCGCTTGATGTCCCGCACAGCCTTCTCCGTCGATGCACCTTCCTGAACTGACACCTGGATGAGACCGATCTCCTGTTTCCCGGAGATACGCCGCTGAAAGGTGCGCAGCGGGAGAAGAACCAGATCGTCCTGATCCGTTCCCATGGAGGACTGGCCCTTGGCTTCCAACACGGCAATAACCTGGCAGGAGAGTTTCCCCAGACGGATCTTGCTTCCCAATGGCTCCTGTCCGCCAAAAAGTTCCTGGCGCACGCTCGCTCCCAGGATACAGACCGCCTTGCCGGCACGCAGTTCGCTGTCGCTGAACTCCCGTCCGGCCTGGAGGGACCAATTCCCCACTGTAAGGTACTGGTTATCAATCCCCGTAACTCTGGTGCTCCAGTTTTTATTGCCAAATACTGCTGTAGCAGGTTTGGAGGAGGATGGAGCGACAGCAACAATCGAGCTGATCTCCCTGGCGATGCTCCTGGCATCATCCAGATCAAAAGGTGCGGCAGAAGAGCGAAGACCAGGACCCAATCTTTGTCCCGGGGTGACCATCAGAAGGTTGCTGCCAAGGCTGGCGATCTGTTCAGTGACCTGAGCAGCAGCGCCACCGCCGATCGTCACCATGGTAATGACCGCCGCCACTCCAATCACTATGCCCAACATGGTGAGGAATGAGCGCAGAATGTTGCGGCGGATCTCCCGTAGAGCCAGCAGCAGGGCATTCCATAGCATCAGGCTGCCTCCCCGTTTGGCTCGTCGGTTTCGACGACACCGTCTAGAAACCGCACTATGCGTCGTGCATAGGCGGCCATCTCCGGTTCATGGGTAACCATGACGATGGTGATCCCCTGATCACGGTTGAACGAGGTAAGCAGCTCCATGATTTCACGGCTGCGTGTGGAGTCAAGATTACCGGTGGGCTCATCGGCCAGCAAAACCGCAGGCTCGGTGATGAGCGCGCGCGCGATAGCTACCCGCTGCTGTTGTCCGCCTGAAAGTTCGCCCGGCGTATGGGTTTCCCAGCCACTGAGACCGACCGCATCAAGAACCTCAAGGGCGCGGATTTTCCGCGTAGCGGCAGGTGTACCGCGATAAATCAGTGGAAGTTCCACATTCTCCAGTGCAGAAGTACGGTTCAACAGATTGTAACCCTGGAAAACAAAGCCGAGGTAATTCCGGCGCAGCAGGGCGCGTTGGTTACGGGAGAGCTTGCCGACATTGGCCCCTTTGAACAGATAGTTTCCCCCAGTGGGTGTATCCAGACAGCCCAGGATATTCATGCAGGTTGACTTGCCCGACCCGCTTGGCCCCATGACGGCGATGAACTCACCAGGGAGTATGCGCAAGTCAATGCCACGCAACGCCTGCATGGCTGCCTGACCTGTTCCGTAGATTTTGCTCACATCCTTGAGCTGGATAAGGGGGTTAGTATCCATTTGAGCGGAGAGCATCGCCGTTACCGGCCCTTATCAAGCGCATCGACTATCAGCATCATGCCGGGCTCGACTTCACCGCCTGTCACTTCACTCATCACCCCATCTGTACCCCCGATCGTAACGCTAATTTTCGCAGGCTCTCCATCACGCAGGACCCACACCCGCCGTCGTT
This sequence comes from Pseudomonadota bacterium, assembly GCA_034717755.1. Lineage (GTDB taxonomy): Bacteria > Pseudomonadota > Gammaproteobacteria > Chromatiales > Chromatiaceae > Sva-25. The sequence goes on from JAYELV010000086.1 coordinate 2,671, forward strand.
TTTTATCGGCTCCCTTCTGTTTTCGTTTTCTGGAAGCAGATCGGGGTGGACCGCGACCAATGAGTTGACTGATCAAACCACCGGATGAAGGCTTCTTGCCTTGCATCGGCGGGGCAAATCGTAATGCGGCATTGGGCGCCAGGATGGTATTCTCTATGCGCCTGACGGTAATATCGGCGGTAGCTGTCATCCCGGGCCGTAGCGAAAGATCCGAGTTATCCACGTCCAGTAGGGTTTCATAGGTAATCACGCCATCAACCTCTTGAGCGCCAAAGCGAACCTGGGTAATCCTGGCAGGAAAGATCCGTTCAGGATAAGCGTCGACGCTGAATGTGGCCGTCTGCCCCGCTGCAACCAATCCCACATCGGCCTCGTCCACGTCCACATGAAGTTCCATTTTGGCCAGATCCTCAGCCAGTGTAAACAACACTGGTGCCTGGAGGGTGGCCGCAACGGTCTGTCCGGGCTCCACATTGCGCACGAGGACGATACCGTCGATAGGCGATTGAATGACCGCTTTTTCCAAGTTGGTCAGATCAGCATCCAACTTTGCGCGGGCTTCGGAGACCTGGGCCCTGGCGCGTTCCTCAGCCGCGCCGGCGCGCTTATAAGCGGCGAGGCTGGTATCAACATCTTCCTGCGAACACATCTTTTTAGCCGTAAGCCGCTCACAGCGTTGCGATCTCAGTTCGGTCTCAAGCACTGTCGCCTGGGCCTCATGTACTTTTGCCTGTGCCGCTTCCAGCGCCGCCTGTGACTGCAGAGTCTGGGCCTGCAGTTTGTCGGTATCCAGTCGGGCAAGTACTTGCCCGACTTTAACCCGATCATTGTAGTCCACCTCAACGGCATCGGTAATGCCGGACAGCTCGCTGCCCACATCGACCTGGTTGACCGGTTGTAGCGTTCCGGTAGCCGTTACCGTGATCGTTAAATGACCCCGCTGCACTTCTGCCGTCACATAGTTAACAACGCTGTCAGCGCGTTGCAGAAAGAACAGTAATACACTGCTCAGCAATACACCCGCTACAGCGGCAAGCATCCACCACCATCGCCGGGTATGGCCGGACGACTGCTCAAGCCCCAATGTTTTTGCAACATCGTCGTATCGTTGTTCTTCTTTTTCACTCATGATGCTCTCTCCTGGCCTGGAGGCTGTCAAAATACGGGGTTCTATTGGTCAATGCCAGCAACCAACCTGACCATGCAGCCATTGATAATCTACGCGTATCTCGGTTAACGAATTGATATAATTTTATTTTCGCTAAAAACGCATCGAAGAAGCTTAACGAGAACGCCTATCTCTGACTCTACCCTTGTGTAGTGTACTTGAACTGTTGCGTTATCTCCCGTCGAAGTCTCAGCCATAACGCATCGTAAAGGAGCATGACATGTCAATGCAGACACCAACACCGCAAAAAGAGCGGCTGATTCCGAGTATCAAAAAGACAGTGTCGATGTTTGTGGGCATGCTGCCCATCCTTGTGGGAGTTGTCCTCCTTACCGGACTGATCCTCGAACTCCTCCCTACTGAAAAGGCGGCAGCATGGTTTGGCAGAAATAACCTGTTGGACGCGCTAACGGGGGCAACACTCGGCAGCATCTCTGCCGGGCACCCCCTCACCAGCTACGTCCTGGGTGGTGAACTCCTGGAAAATGGGATCAGCCTGGTCGCCGTCACTGCCCTGCTTGTGAGCTGGGTAACTGTCGGCAGCATTCAGTTTCCTGCGGAAGCGATGATGCTCGGCAGGCGTTTTGCGCTCTACCGAAATCTGCTCTGCTTCGGGTTTTCCATCCTCATCGCCATGCTGACTGTAGCAACGCTGCGGCTGCTGGGTTAAGCAGATAATGAAACAAAAATCCGGAAAATCAACACGCGGCGGTGTGATTTTTCTGCTCGTTGTTACCTGCCTTTATGCCCTGGCATTCCTGGTCGATGCTGAACTTGCACTGAATGCGTTGTCGTTTTCCACAAACCTGCTCTACCAGCTGCTGCCCATTCTGCTGCTGATCTTCGCATTGATGTTCGTCTCCAATCTCCTGGTGAAGCCTGAGTGGATTCGCGCCAGCGTCGGAAGAGATTCAGGACTACGGGGCTGGGTTGTAGCTGTGGTCGGCGGCATCCTCTCGGTGGGGCCGATCTACGTCTGGTACGCTTTGCTCAAGGATCTGAAAACCATGGGTATGAGAACCGCACTCATCGCCGTTTTCCTCTACAATCGCGGTATCAAGCTCCCCCTGTTGCCGTTGATGATCCACTATTTCGGTATGACCTATACGCTGGTCCTGGCAATCTACATGATCTTGTTCTCGCTTCTAAGCGGCGTTCTCGTAGAGAAA